>JAFAHT010000416.1 GCA_019237095.1 Planctomycetaceae bacterium | reverse complement strand
GGAGGCCATCTCCTTCGCGGTCGGCAACCAGTACGACTATCTGCTGAACCTCGACGCCGACTTCAGCCATCCTCCCCGGTTCATCCCGGCCCTGCTCGATGGCATGCGCGATCACGACGTGATGATCGGTTCGCGTTACGTGCCGGGGGGCGGAGTCGATGGAGGATTCACGTTCAAGCGGAAGTTCATGAGCTCCGGCATCAACTGGTACGCACGGGTCTTGCTGGGCCTCACGAGCAAGGACAACAGCGGGGCCTATCGCTGCTATCGCGTCAGCAAGCTCGCCCAGATCGACCTGAGCAAGGTTCGCTCGCGGGGATATTCCTTCCAGGAGGAGATCCTCTACTGGTGCAAGCGCGTGGGCTGTCGGATCGGGGAGACTCCCATCCTGTTCGAGGACCGGCGGTCCGGCGCGTCGAAGATCAACACCGGCGAGGCCGCCTCGGCGCTCTGGAACCTGCTGCTGCTTGGGCTGGGTCGCGTTCGCGGATAAGCGCGGCATTCCGGCTGATAGCCGGTCGCGGTTCTGCCTTGCGTACCGAGGCGATCTTTGGTGTGTCGGGGCGCTGGATGATTGGCGCCCCCCCAAAGGGGACGATGAACAGAGGCGTGGTAAAGACCAGAGGCTGTGTCCTGGGATCCGGGAACTAGCCCGCGCGCCGGCTTGGAGTTGGTTCGAGACGTTCCTCGGACCAGGCCTGATAAAGGCCGTGGAACCTCTGGAAATCGCCGGGCGTACCGATATCGAAGAAGGGTTGGGAGCTTGGGAATGAGGCGATCCGAGCACTCGACGCGAGTGCGTTCGGAAAGACCTCCCGCTCCAGCGAGCATGGCCGGCCAGCTGGGATCCACTCGATCAATTCGCGTTCGACAACGTAAGCGCCAGCATTCAGGAATCCGCATCTCGTGGGGGACTGCACCTTCTCGTGGAATCCACTGACAAAGCGCTCGGTAGAATCGAGCTGGACCGTGCCGAAGCGATCGGCCTCCTCGTGTCGTGCCAGCGTCAACGTCGCCACGACGTTCCAGACGGATCGTTCCGCGAAATGGTGCTCGAGGATCCTCCCGTAGTCCTCCGCCAGATAAGTGTCGCCGTTGAGCACTAGGGCGTGAGACTCGATGAACGGCTCGGCAAGACGTAGAGCGCCACCCGTCCCGAGCAGCACTTCGCGCTCGACGGAGTAATCAATTCTCACACCTAGTCGCGTCCCGTCTCCCAGCACGTTCTGGACCTGCTCGGCGCGGTGGCCGACGCAGAGCACGAACCGCCGCGCCCCCTGGTCTCGAAGCAAACCGATCTGGATCTCCAGGAACGGCTGCTCGCCGATAGGGGCAAGTGCCTTGGGGCGATCCGAGACGATCGAGCGCAGGCGCGTCCCCAGCCCTCCGGCCAGGATCACAACCGGCGAGTTCGCCAACGTTCCGTGCGTGCTCACACGGCCTCCCTGCGCTGAATCCTGGTCCTCTGACGGCCGTCGGTTCCGCAGTGCACAACCTGAGAACCAGGGGCGTTGACGCGGAAATCCACTTGTTGAAGATGACCGAGGCGCAGCTCGACCGCCGCGCGGCGGTCGGGTGGCACGAAGAGGAGCAGGAACCCTCCGCCCCCGGCGCCGAGTAGCTTGCCACCGAGTGCACCCGCCTCGAGACCGGCCTGGTACACCTCGTCGATGGTGTCGTTGGAGATTGCCGAGTCAAGCTCTCGCTTGAGCAGCCACGATCTGTGGAGCAATTCACCGAAGGCCGTCAGGTCGCCTCCGCCAGCAAGAACGTCGTATCCTTCGTCAACCAGCCCTCGCATCTCGACAAGGCGTTGCCGGTTCTGTCCCATGCGTTTCACCTGGCGTGCGGCGAGCTCCTCGGCCCTGCGCTTGATACCAGTGAAAAAGACTAACAGATGATCTTCGAACTCCTCGAGCCGGCTGTTCGTGAACGGAATGCGATGGACCGCGAAGTTGCCCATGCTCCGAAACTCGATCAGATTGAATCCGCCGACTGCGGCGAACGTTTGGTCCTGGCAACCGACCGACTCATTGAGGACTTTGCGTTCGATCTCGATCGCCTCGTAAGCCAGGTCAAGCCGCGGTACCAGGCGGCGGCGAAATGCGTAGCTGGTGTTGAGCAGGCCCACCACGAACGACGACGACGAGCCCAGGCCTGTGAACGCCGGGAGCTCGGCGGCATGAGTGATCTCAATGTCTTTCGTTAGTCCTGCCCAGCGAAGGCACTCGCGGAAGGGTGCGTGCTCGAGTTCATCGATCGACGAGACACACTCGACCTTGCGGTAGGCGATCTGGATCGAATGATCGAACATCTTGCTGAAGAATGGGGACATGCTGAAGTAGGCTGATTTATCCACGGCAGTGCCGAGGACGGCTCCGCCATGCTTCTCGAAGTGTTCCGGGTAATCGGTGCCGCCTCCCAGGAAGCTGATCCGCAATGGTGTTTGTGTAATGATCATGCTTCGTTCCGTTTTGAAGGATTTGCCGAGACGAGGCAGTGCCCGAGGACGATCCCGAGAACATAGAAGGCCAGGGGAACATAGCCTGGCACTCCAGGCGTTTCGTCACCACACCGAGCCTCATCGTCGGCGATGAGCACGTCCTCCCCATCGACCAACTGCATTCCTTCCGCCGCGACTGACGTAACGAACGCGGGCAGCCCGAATGCCAGGCTCATGTTCACCTTTCCCTTGACCCCTGCGTCATAACGAAGCGGAGCGACCGAGAGTCTGCGATCGCGAGAATAGCCGATGACGTCGGAAACGTAGCCCGTCCGGATGATATCTCCGGACGCGAGTTCGAGGATTTCAGCCGGAGTGTTGCTGCCGATCACATAGAACCTAGCGAGGCTTTGCCTCCAACCAACTGACGCAAGTACAATCAACATCGCAGCCATTCCGTCCCGGTTTACGCCATCACGTGATAACCAAAAGCGGTCCAGAACCATCTTGGTCCCAAACAGCAAACCCGCCGCACGCCGGCAACCACGAACGGAAAACGGCAGCAAGGTGCCCCCTCCACTTAAAGGGGTCTAATGCCTGGGAGCGTCCGCCGGAGTTCCGAGAATATCGCGTTCACAAAATAGAGAACGGCGTCGACATCTTGTTTATGCTTGAAAACGCTTATGAACAAGGGCCCATTTCTTTTCTCGAACGGCACATCCAAGCATGCACGAAGCTTGGCCAATTCGACAGCTAATTTCCTGGGTCGGCTCTCGGACGATGTGACTCGCTGTTCCAGGTAGCGTACTCGATGCACGAGATAAACGACCGAGGGGTATTCCTCGGCGACTTCGGGCCCGTCGGGGTACACGCTCACCTCGGACCTCCTGTCCGCGAGCCATCCCATCCCTATGGGCAACAAGGCACGGGATACCATTTCCAAGAGAGAGACGTGAATCCAATGCCGCATTGGGAAACTATCGGATTTACGGTGTAGGTAACTTAAACCAATCCAGTCGACTCCGGGACAATGCGAGACTGGAGCGGCGGATGCGATACCCTCGGATCCTGGAGCGGAATCAGTTATTCGCAGTAGAGGAACGAAACAAGGACGCACCTAGTTTCTCGGCTCGTCAACGTCATCATCAGCCTGGGGTTGCTCCTTTTCGGGCTGGCGGACCTGGTATCGTGAAGGTCGAATGGCTCTCAAAGTCGTCATCTGTTCATCGCAGGTTGATGATCGCTTCGGTTTCGCCTAAAATCTCAGAAACGCCGCCAACCGCGACAGTTCCGGGACGGATTGAGGGTTGCCGTCAGATTCCCGTCAGTTCACGGCGGATAATGCATGAGAGAAAGGGTGAAGGCATGCTGACCGAGTTGACCCGATTGGATGCGA
>JAFAHT010000336.1 GCA_019237095.1 Planctomycetaceae bacterium | reverse complement strand
CAAAGCATCCACCTGGTCATCAAGCAGGACGGCAAGCTGATCGACAAGGAGCTCAAGCCTACACTTTTCGTGCCGATGACCGGCAAGGCGCTCGGGGAGAAGGCCGAGGCCGCTCCGGCTCCCGATCAGAATCAACCCCGGCGCAAGTGCAGGGGCGACGCCATCAAGCCCAGGAGCTCCGACGGATGAGAATGATGCTGAACAGCTTCCGTCGAATTCTTGGGTGGCATGCTCCCGTCCGCGGGAGCATGTCGGGTTCCGAGGCACTCCATGCTCACGCAGACGTGCGCATGCCACCCGGCCAAATTCTTTGCGGCAGTCTGGTCCTGCTCCTGGCTCTCGCCTTGCTGACGTTACCGGCCAGCGGCCAGGAACCCGAGATCGAGCGGCCCGGGCCGCCGGCGGTCGACGATCTGGAGCAAGACGCCAACAAGGACGGCATTCCCGATGGCTGGTACAATGCCCGCGAGGCGATCTGGGAAGCCAAAGGAGGCGTCGTCGGGCCCCACTACGTCCGGTTCGCGTGCACCCAGCGGGGCCGGCCGGCACGTCTGAGCCGGGCGTTCGGGGTGGACGGCCGCAAGACCGAGGCCATCATCCTTGGGCTCTGGATCAAGCTCGACAAGATCCAGTACGGTGAACGCGCCGGCGAAGAGCCGAGCATGTTGATCGACTTCCTGGGCGACTCGCTAAGGCATCTCTCTCGAGGGACGTTCGGCCCCTGGACCCACACCGTCGACTCGCGCTGGACCCGCGTGGTCAAGCGAATCGCGGTCCCACCCGGCACGCGGGACGCCATCATGTCGGTCGGCCTGATGGGGGCCAAGGGCATCCTCGATATTGATGGCCTGACGATTGACCTGGTCCCGGTGGGCGAATCGCCCACCACGAACCTGGTCGTCAACGGCGATTTCGAGCTGGGCGACCCGGCGCCCGCCTACTGGATCGTCAACAACGAGGCGCAGCGAGTATTCCCTGGCCACGGATCTCAGGCGGCGATCGAGCTGGCACGGTCGGGCTCGCGTGTGCTGACGGGCTTGTCCCTGCCGGTCGACGGTCTGGGCTCGCTGGCGATCACGGTGTTTGCTCGCGGCCAAGGCTTGCGGGGTGGGGGAGGAGCCGGCGCGATCTTCTTCTTTCTCGACAATTTCGGCCGGCCGATCGCGGGGTCCGAGGCCGGGGTCCTGGCGTTTGAGTGGGCCGGCAGCTTCGAATGGCGGAAAGAGGTGAACGATGTCCGCGTGCCGCCCGGGGCGACGCGCGCCGTCATCCAGCTCGAGAAAAGCGACTCTCTCGGCAGGATCCAGATCGACGACGTGGCGATCACCGCGGCGCCCAACCCCGATGTGGCCGCGTGGGCACCGTTCCACGCCGACGAAGATACCGATGACTGGCTGAAGGTCCCGCCGTCGCCAACGATCGCCGCGAATTCGGCCCTCGACTTCTCGTTCCTGGTGCCGGTGCCGGCCGGCCGGAAAGGCTTTGTCACGGCCAAAGACGGCCGGCTCAGCTTCGACAAGGGGGGCAGGGCTCGGTTCCATGGGGTCAGCCTGATCGCGCCCACGGCCTTCCTCGAGCCCGACAAGGCCGACGAGCTGGCCGACCGGCTGGCCCGCTCGGGCATCAACCTCGTCCGGCTGGGCGATCTCGACACGCCCCTCGGGCCCGACCGCAGCCTCTTCGACGACACCCGCGACGACACCAAGGCCTTCGACCCCTTGGCCCTCGAGAAGCTCGACCACCTGGTCGCAGCGCTCAAGGCGCGGGGAATTCACGTGGCGCTCGAGCTGCAAAGCAACCGCCGGTTTCGCGACCAGGACGGTGTGGCCCTCGCCGGGCTGCTGCCCGCGGGCGGCGGTCCCGCGGCCCTGTTCGATCCCACGATCACGCAGCTGGGCCTGCAATCGGCCCGGTCGCTCCTGAGCCAGGTCAATTCGGAAACGAACCTCGCTCTGAAAGACGATCCGGCACTTGTCTGGGTCACGCTGCTGGGCGAGGTTTCGCTCTTCGATCTGATCGATCACCCCGACGACGCACTGCCCGGCGAGTACGCCCAGGCCCTGCGGACGCTGGCGCAGAAGAGCACGAACACCAATGGGACAGGCCGTCGGTTCTGGGAATCGGTGGAGATGGCCCATTACAAGGCGATGGTCGATGCCTTGCGCAAGGACAAGGTGCGGGTGCCGATCGCCGGCTGCTCGCACTGGCGGCGCGACCCCGAGTTCTCGGCCGCCCAGGCCGCACCACCGCTGGACCTCGTGGATGATCGCCTCTTCTGGTCCGCACCGACCTTCGTCGCCCCTGAAATGAAGTCACAGCTCTGGAGCCAGGACGGCGCTCTGAACGCGGGCGCTCAGCGGAAGCGGCACCCCGGGGTGGCTTACGCGGTCGGTCAGTGGTGCCCCCAGACACAGGGCGCCTGGGCCCTCCCGTATGAAGCGGCCGACGTGCTGCTGGCCGCCCAGACGGCTGTGCACGAGGACTGGGACGCCCTGGTCCGGCGCGGCGTCTTTCTCTATCCTGTGCTCTGGGGCGAGGGTCCGGTCGGCACAGTGGGGGTGGAGGACATCTTCCAGATTCCCCAGGTCGCCAACGGCAGCCCGCACGTCTACGCCCTCTGGCCGCACGCTGCGTCGATCATGCTCCGCGGTCAGAACACGACCACCAGCGCGAAGGCCCAGAACGAGCGCAACGCGCGCGGCGAGGCCGAGCATGGCGAACGTCCGTCCGTGGCCGCTCGCCGCCGAACCCGCGGAGTCGGCGTTCCCGGCTGGGACCCCACCCGCGGGCGGCTCGTGATCGATACTCCCTTTACCCAGGGCATGGCCGGCTGGTTCGGCGGCGAGCCGATCACGTTCCCCAACCTGGATGTCTCGTCCGACAACCCCTTCGCGGTGGTCGTCGCCAGCGCAGTCGGCCCGGAGCCGATCCCCACGGCCAGGCGGCTACTCATCACGGTCGTGGGGCGGGTGCAACCGACGGGCTTCCGCTGGGTCGATCGGTTCAAGCGCGACGTCGCCGACCCCGGTCGTCCGCCGTTCCTCCAGGAGCCGGTCTCCGCCCGGGTGGTCTGGCGGCGCAAGGGCAAGATCTCGGGCCACGTGTTGAACAACGCGGGAGAGCGAGTCGGTCCCGCCAAGCTCGAGACCCTTGCCGACAACGCCGGCGCTACCTTGATCATCGACGCCCACACCCCCGCGTTCCATTGGGAGTTGACCGCGGAGTGACCCGATCAAAAAAACGCACCGGCGGGACCCCGTGGCGTCGGGTTGACGGTGCGTTTGCAAGTGCGAATGATCGGCCGGCAGAGTCAGGTCAGATAAGATCCTTGAGAGCCTTCAGCGGCATGATCTTGATCACCTTGCGGGCAGGCTTGGCCTTGATCATGATCGGCTGCTTGGTGGCGGGGTTGAACCCGGGACGGGCCTTGGTGGCCGGCTTGTGCACCACCTTGATCTTGTAGAGGCTGGGGACCGTGAGGGTTCCTGGACCCTTCTTGCCCAGCTCCTTGCCGTGCAGCTCGTGGAAGGCTTCGAAGACTGAAGAGATCTGCTTCTTGCTCAGGCCCGTCTTCTCCGCCAGGGTGGCGTAAAACTCGGTCTTGGTTGCGGGCTTGGCGCCCGCCTTCTCGCCGGTGGTGGCGGCCACCTTGGGTTCAGCGGCTTGGGGTGCGGCTTTCTTGGCCATGGACGGTTTTCCCTCCTGTCAGAGATCGCTGCCTTTTCTTGAGCGGACCAGTCGGTTTCCCCTCTCCGTTGAGGGACGATCACCGAAGCTCCTGGCGTTCGTTTTCGACGATTATGGCGAAAACATCCAGAGAAATCCGGGGAAAAGGCTCAGTTTTCTGGTTATTTCCAGGATTTTCGAGGTTTGAACCCCGTTTTGCCCCCTTTTTTCCTGGATCTGCGCGACAGGTGGCCGGGTTTCGTCAGACGGCAATGCTCTGCCACCGGGGCTGTAACCGCATCAAGAACCGACCCGTGGCCGAGATCATGGCCACCACGAAGCCCGCCCCGGCATACGCCTCGGCCGCACAAATCGCCTGGCTGAAATCGCTGAAAGCTCGATGCATCTGACAGGAACCATCGCTGATCCGCAACAGAACCGTCGGACTTGGGGAATGATGCCCCTTACCATGATTCATGTTGCTCAACTCCCAGAGCGACGGGGATGATCGTTTTTTCGTGCCCCGAAAACTACGGACACAAACCGCATGTGTGCCACTCGCAGCTCGGTTCCGGTGTGGAGATACAACCACACGATGTGTAAGAGCAGGATGGACGGGGTAATCCGGGGAATTTGGGGTGCTGGCCAAGAGGCCGAATGATGCGGCGAGATCAATCACCGGCAGCTTTTGTAGTCGAGCGGCGACGATCGGCAATGCCATGGATCTGGCCGGTTGAGGGATCGACGACGATCGTGTTGGCGATTCCCAGTCGATCGGTTGACCGCCAGTGGTGGCCCATGGCTGCCAGCTCGGCACGCACCGTTTCCGTCCAGGATTCACCCTCGAGCAAGAGCACGTCGGGAAACCACTGGTGATGGGTTCGCGGAGCGTCCACGGCCGCGCGCGGGTCCAGTCCGAACTCGAGCACGCCCAGAATGACCCAGAGCGTGGTGTTGGGAATGGTCCGGCCGCCCGGCGACCCGGTCACAATCCGGACCTTGCCGTTCCGCAGCACAATCGTGGGCGTCATCGAGCTGAGCATCCGTTTGCCGGGGGCGATGATGTTGGCCGGGGTGCCGATCCGGCCCGAGGTATCGGTGCGGCCCGGGATCAGGTTGAAATCGCCCATCTCGTCGTTCAGCAGAAAGCCCGCGCCGGCGACTACCGCCTTGGCGCCGTAACTGTCTTCCAGCGTGTACGTCAGCGCCACGGCATTGCCGGCGGCATCGATCGTCGAGAAGTGTGTCGTGTGATCCGATTCCGCAGGCAAGACCGCAAAGGGGGCCAGAGAGGCGCTGGGGGTGGCACGGTCGCCGATCGAGTGGGCGAGCTTGTCGGCCGCGGCCTTCGAGACCAGTTCGTTGGTCGCCACGGCCACGAAATCGGGGTCTCCCAGACTCTCGGCCCGGGTGAAGAAAGCCCGTCGCATGGCCTCGGTGATCCGATGCACCGTTCGCGGAGCCTGTGCACCGTCGGCCTTGAGGTCGAACCGCTCGAGGATGTTGAGCATCTGAGAAAGAACGACGCCTCCCGACGAGGGAGGGCCCATGCTCCAGACAGCGCAGCCGCGAAACGTGGTGTGCACTGGGGGTCGGAGCCTGGCCTGGTATGCGGCCAGGTCGTCGGCCGTGATTCGACCATCCTTTTCCTCCATGTACCGGGCGATGAGCTGGGCCGTGCGTCCGGTGTAAAACTCGTCGGGGCCAGCGGCGGCGATGCGCTCCAGCGTTGCGGCCAGGTCGCTCTGGATGAACCGATCGCCGGCCTTCCATGCTGCCCCGTCCGGCCGGGCGAAGGCCGAGACCGATTCGGTGAAGTCAGCCAGCCGGGCGCGATCATCCTGACGGCCTGTTTTTGTGTTCTTTTGTTCGCCTAATTGACTGTTGAGCGAGCCGGCCAGGTCGGCCGAGATAGGAAAGCCCTCGCGGGCCAGCCTCGCAGCCGGCTGGACCAGGTTGGCCCAGGCAAGCTTGCCCCACCGGGCATGGGCCAGGCCCAGGCCTCGGACTGTCCCGGGCACCCCCGCCGCCCAGGCCCCGGCGCGGTGCCGCGGCCGCGGCTTGTCGTCACTGCCGAGATACATTCGGGGCGACGCGGACCGCGGCGCGGTCTCCCGGAAATCGACCGTGACGATCTCGCGGCGATCGGCCAGGTAGGCCACGAGGAAGCCTCCTCCTCCCAGATTCCCCGCCTCGGGCACTGTCACCGCCAGCGCGAAGGCCGTGGCAACGGCCGCATCAATGGCGTTGCCGCCGGCGCGCAGCACAGTCCGGCCGACGTCCGCCGCGTGGGCTTCCTGGGCCACGACCGCATGCTTGGTGAGGGTCGGCTCTCCTGCGCGGGCCACAGGGATCCAAACCACTCCAATTATTACGCCCGCAATGAGAATCCTGGCCGATCCGCGCCCTGGCTTCATAGGTCTCCCCAAGCGTGACGATCTCGGATTGAACGTCCCCCAAAGGGAAGGATTTTACCACAAAAGCAACCCGTGACGATTTGCCCCCGACCCGCTTGAACGGTTAGACCCCTTATAACGCCAAGCTCGTTACACAGTAGTTTCCACGAAAAATTCCACAACAGGCAAGCCCTGCTCAACGCCTTCGCTTGGGCCTTCACCCGCCACGGCTTCCACCGCTTCGCTGAATGGATCACCGCCATGGCACTGAACGTTGAGGAGCACACCATCACCCAGTCGGTCCTGGCCTTGGAGCAGCCCGCCGCCTGGAAGGCCCTGGAATCCTTCGCCGAGTACGGCTCCTGGCACCAAGACCGCGTCACCTGGGCCCTGACCCACCTGATCGCCACCGCCCCGGGTCGGATCTGGCACGGCTACCAGGTCTCGGCCGTCGATGACACCAAGGTCCATCGCTCCAGCCCCCACGTTTGGGGGATCTGTACCTTCCACGAGTACACCGCCCGCTGCCCCAACCGGGCCCCCACCGTCCGCGCCCACAACTGGGTGGTCTTGGGCGCCTTGCTCCACGAGCCCGAGAAGCCCGCGTGGTTCCTGCCGATCTCCGGCCGGCTCTACTTCCGGCAGTCGCAGTTGCCGGTCGGGCCCGATGGCATCGTGGCGTTCCAGACCAAGTGCGAACTGGCCGTCGAATCGCGCGAAAATTCAGCGTCTTCTCTCGAAGTGGGAGGGAGATGAGGGAAAAACCGAGGAGGCAGCGGCATGAGCGGGGTGTAAAAGGGTGCTCAGCGGGCATCGGGAGGTGCTCCCGCAGATGGTGCAGCAGCGAGAAACGCTCGGTGGCGAGGCGGGGCCGCCGGAGCGACGGGGGTGCTACGCCCTCTGCCGCGATTGTGGAGTTCTTCCTGGAAACTACTGTCTATTCTCCCCGTGAATCCCGGCCCGATAGACCTCGCCTGAGGTCCGGTAATGGAGAGACTGGTGGGAACGCTCCTCGTCGTGGAACCAGAAGTAGTCCCCCAGGTCCGACTCTAGATGTGGCACACGATCATATTCTTTTCTGTCGATAGCGTTGTATTTGACGCTCCTCCGTAGCCACTTCACGAACACGTTCTCCTACGCCCGCCCTCGACCGTCTTGACTCACCGCGATCCCGGCCTCCTCCAAGCAGCTGGTGTACTCCCGCGCCGTGAACTCCGAATCTTGGTTGGTGTTGAAGATCTCCGGTCGGTTCAGCGAGAACGCCTCGTCCAACGCTTCCAGGCAGAAATGCTCCTCCAGCGTGTTCGGCAGACGCCACGACAGCACATACCGGCTGTACCGACATACCGGCTGTACCGACATACCGGCTGTACCGGTCGATTCGATCACCGCAGTCGGACACATTACGCCGTGCCTCATCGGCACATAGGTGATGTCTGAACTCCACACTTCGTCGACGTGGGTCAACTCCCGATCGCGGAGCAACTAGCTTCTTGTAGGTCCAGCGGAGGGATGATTTCGCTCGACCTCGGGTCACGGGATCGACACAATATCTCGATCACCATAAAAGCACTATACATAATAGCATAGTGACGCGCGTCATATGTATATCTCGTATCATATTATATATGATTATTATGTGACAATATTAGTTTCACGCGCATTTTCC
>JAFAHT010000323.1 GCA_019237095.1 Planctomycetaceae bacterium | reverse complement strand
ATATCGACCCATGCCGCAGCCGCCGTCGAGCACGACCTTGCCGGCCAGGTCGGCGGCGGAGAGCCCCGTCCGGTTCCGGAAGGTCGCACGGTCCTCCTCCGGCCGCAGAATCCGGAACCGGTTCCATTGCAGCGCGTAGGCCGTCTTGGTGCGCGTCTGGTCCGCGAGCGACATGAGGGTTGGTTCGTGGTCGTTTTGAAGCTCAGTTCGGGTGGGGCAACAGTGCCCCGCTCCTTGCAAGGATACGCTAGCCAGCCTCCGGCGGGGCGCTCAGTCGCCGATCTCGGCTTCCGTGGCGAGCAGATCTTCATCGTGGGCGGAGGGATAACCAATCGCGCCATTGCCATCGCCATCAAACTCTTCGCCGTGATGCGAGGGCCGGAGATGGCCGTTGGCCGGCGCGTCTTGATACGGGCGCCCGTTCCGGGTTGTCTCGGCGAACAGGCCGGCGTGCTGGCGGCGCTCGGTGCGAATGTCGCTGGCCCACTGGATCACGAAGTAGAAGACCGGTGTGAGGAAGATGCCGAACAAAGTGACGCCGAGCATGCCGCTGAAGACGGCGATGCCCAGGGTTTTGCGCATCTCGGAACCCGCGCCCACCGAAGTGATCAATGGCACCACGCCCAGGATGAACGCCATCGAGGTCATGATGATCGGCCGCAGCCGCAGCTCGCAGGCGTCGAGCGTGGCCTCGCGCCGCGGTGCGCCGAACTCGCGCCGCTTCTTGGCGAACTCGACGATCAGGATCGCGTTCTTGCACGCCAGGCCCACCAGCACGATGAAGCCCACCTGGGTGAAGATGTTGATGTCCATCCGGGCCACGTTCACGCCGGCCGTCGAGCAAAGCAGGCACATCGGCACGACCAGGATGACCGCCAGGGGCAGCGACCAGCTCTCGTACTGGGCGGCCAGCACCAGGAAGACGAGCACCACGGCCAGCGTGAAGGCGTACATCGCCGTGTTGCCGGTCTGAAGTTGCATGAGCGCCAGCTCGGTCCAGACCGACCGCATCGACTGGGGCAGTTCCTTGGCGACAACATTTTCCATGATCTCGAGCGCCTGGCCCGAGCTGGTGCCCGGCGCCGTGTTGAAGTTCACGGTGGCCGACGGGTAGAGATTGTACCTGATGATCATCACGGGCCCGCTGACGTCGCGGATCTGGGCGAGCGTGCCCAGGGGCACCATGCCGCCCCGCTCGCCGCGCACCCGCAAGCCCGACAGGTCGTCGATCTGCTTGCGGAAGTCGGCGTCGCCCTGCACATTGACCTGCCAGGTGCGGCCGAACCGGTTGAAGTCGTTGACGTAGAGCGAACCGAGATAAACCTGAAGCGTGTTGAACAGCTCGGCGATCGACACGCCCATCAGCTTGGCCTTCTCGCGATCGATGTCCAGGAAGAGCCAGGGTGTGTTGGCCCGGAAGCTGGTGAAGATCCCTTTCAGCCTTGAGTCAGCATTCCCTGCCGCGACGACCTGGTTGGCGACGGTCTCGATCTCCTTCGTCCCCAGGTCGCCCCGGTCCTCGATCACGATCTTGAAGCCGCCAGCGGTTCCCAAGCCGTCCACCGGAGGCGCTTCGAAGACGTTCACCAGCCCGTCCTTGATCTCGTCCTGAAGCGCCGCCTGGACCCGGCTTGCCATCACCGGGCCGGTCAGTCCTTCCCGAGCCCGATGGTGGAAGTCGTCGAGCATGACATACATCGCGCCAAAGTTGGGTGCGTTGGCGTTCATCAAGATCGATTGCCCCGCGATCGACAGCGTGTGCGTGACGCCCGGCAATGTTCCGGTCACCTCCTCCACGCGTCTCATCACCGCCTTGGTCCGGTCCAGCGACGACGAGTCGGGAAGCTGGACGTTGACCAGCAGGTAGCCCTTGTCCTGCGCCGGGATGAAACCCGTGGGTGTGCGCGTGAAGCCCCAGTAGGTGAGCCAGAGCAGCCCGCCGTAGATCACCACGACCAACAGGCTGACCCGGAGCAGACCCTTGACAACGCGGGCGTAAACGCCGGTGGCCACGTCGAAGCCCCGGTTGAACTGGAAGAAGCACCAGCCCATGATGGCGTTCAGCGGTCTGCTCAAGATCCAGCCGATCAGGCCGCCGACCATCGCACCCACGGCTGCGCTCAGGCGATCGAGCGTCACGTAGGACGGCAAGGCCGTACGCAGTTGCTCGAGCCGGTCGGGCAGGTAGAGGGCTGCCCAACCGCCCAGGTAGGGCGCCAGCAGGCTGGCGCCGGCCCAGCAGCCGATCGCCACGAACGCCACCCGCGGCAGGGCCTGGTACACGCCCTTTTGCCGCGGCCGCAAGAGCAGGGCCGAGAGCGCCGGGCTCAGGGTCAGCGAGTTGAACGCCGAGATCACCGTCGAGGTCGCGATCGTCAGCGCGAACTGGCGGTAGAACTGGCCGATGATGCCGGTGATGAACGCACAGGGCAAGAAGACGGCCGTGAGCACCAGTCCCACGGCGATGACCGGCGCGGAGACCTGATCCATGGCCTTGATGGTGGCCTCGCGCGGATTCAAACCGGCCTCGATGTGGTGCTCGACCGCCTCGACCACCACGATCGCGTCGTCCACCACGATGCCGATCGCCAGCACCAGCCCGAAGAGCGTCAAGTTGTTGAGCGAGAACCCCATCGCGGCCATGACCGCGAAGGTGCCGATGATGGCCACCGGCACGGCGATCAGCGGAATGAGCGCCGACCGCCAGTTCTGAAGGAACAAGAGAACCACGATCGCCACCAGGATGACCGCGTCTTGAAGCGTCTTGAACACCTCGTTGACCGACTCGGTAATAAACGGCGTGGTGTCGTAGACGATGGCGTAATCGACCCCCTCGGGGAAGCGCTGCTTGAGCTCTTCCATCTTCTCCTTGACGAGCCTGGCGGTTTGCAGCGCGTTGGACCCGGGTCGCTGGTAGACCGACAGCGCGACGGTCTGTTTGCCGTCGAGCGTACATTCCTGGTCATACCCCTGGGCACCCAGCTCGACGCGTCCCACGTCCCGCACCCGGACCACGCCTCCCTGGGTGTCGGTCTTGAGGATCATGTCCGAGAATTGCTCGGCATCGGTGAGCCGTCCCAGGGTCGTGATCGTGAACTGGAACGCCTGGCCCCTGGAGACGGGCGGCTGGCCGAGCTGGCCGGCCGCGACCTGGATGTTCTGTTGCTCGATGGCGCTGACCACGTCCGAAGAGGTCAGGTTGCGGAACGTCATCTTCTGGGGATCGAGCCAGACGCGCATGCTGTAATTGCGCTGGCCGATGTACGTGATGTCGCCGACGCCGTCGAGCCGGGCCAGCTCGTCGCGCAACTGGATCGTCGCGTAGTTGCTGAGATAGAGGTTGTCCTTGACGCCATCGGGCGAGAACACGTTGATGATCATCAGGATGCTGGGCGACTTCTTCTTCACCGACACGCCGCGCCGCTTGACCAGGTCGGGGAGGATCGGCTCGGCCAGCGACTCGCGGTTCTGCACCAGCACCTGGGCCATGTTCAGATCGACGCCCGGTTTGAAGGTGACGGTCAAGATGTAGGTGCCGTCGTTGGTGCACTGCGACGACATGTACATCATGTTCTCGACGCCGTTGACCTGCTGCTCGATGGGCGCGGCCACGGTATCGGCCACCACCTGCGCGTTGGCGCCCGGATAGAACGCCGAGACCTCGACGGTCGGCGGCGTGATCTCGGGGTACTGTGCCACCGACAGCGTGAAAAGCGTGATGCCCCCCGCCAGCGTGATGATGATCGACAGGACCGAGGCGAAGATCGGGCGGTCGATGAAAAAGCGCGAGAACACGGCTACCCTCACTTATGTTCGGCGAGCTCAGGCTCTTCGGTCTTGGGCATTGATTTGGCCTGTGGCTTCGGCAGCCGGCGGGATGCAAGCCGGAACAGATCCCGCAAGACGACGATCGGCATCAGGAACACCAGAAGAATCCTACCGGCGCGGCGCACCACCGGGTTGGCGAAAACGTGCGACTCGGCGACCGTATCGATCACGTAGAAGAAGACCGGCGTCAGCAGCACGCCGAAGAACGTCACGCCGAGCATGCCGCTGAAGACGGCCACTCCCAGCGACTGACGCATCTCGGCCCCGGCACCATGGGCGAAGAGCAGGGGCACGACGCCCAGGATGAACGCCATCGAGGTCATGATGATCGGCCG
>JAFAHT010000154.1 GCA_019237095.1 Planctomycetaceae bacterium | reverse complement strand
TCAATAGTTTCTGCCAGTCAGAGGCGGACCAGTGCCGTGGAGTGGCTGGTAATAGAGATCGGTCGGGATCTTGTCGCCGGGCCGCCAGTAACCCAGGTCATACTGGGCTTCCCAGGGGGGATCGACGACCAAAGCGTAGGGTAAGGTGATGATTTGCCAGGCGAAGAGGCCCACGGAGAAGAAGGGCTGGACCATCTGCTGCCGCTGGGTGGTCTGGGTGTGATCGTCAACCGGATAGGCCATGTACCGCCCGAGCGGTCCGAAGTACTGTTCGACGCTGTGGCCGTAGCGCTCCAGCATGGGATCCTGGAAATAAAGGGGCATGTGGCAAGTTGCAGCGGCGGCCCAGTACTTGCGTTGGGCGCTCCACTGACGGCGCCCCAGCGGGACCCAATCCTCGGGGACGGGGATGGCCCGGATGGGCCGGGCCTCAGCCGGGCTCGGAGCCCGGCTGATGTCCACCTGGGTCTGGGTCTGGGTTCGGAGATCCGTGATGCTTTCAGGAGCCCCTGCAACGGGAGGCTGAGGGTCAGGAACTGGACGGGTCTGTTTGCGGGTCAGCTCTTCCTCTTGCATGCGAGCAATCTCGTCAACTTGCCGCTGAAGATCGGGGCGGAGGGTAGACGGAGAATTCGCGCGCTGGGGAATGAAGGAATCGGAGCTGGACGCTGTTGCGGGGCTCATCGCAGCGCCCATCGCCGCCGGTGCCGCAAGAGAAGTGGCGGCGGCAGGTTCGGTGATACGAGCTCCAGCCGGGGCCGGGGCTGGAACTGCAACCGCAGCTTCGTTTACGACAGTGGGGGCGGCTGTCTCGGGACCGGGCCTGGTTTCAACAGAGCCGGCAGGTTGTGGAGTCTTCACCGCCGCTGGGCTTGCTCCCCCGGCTGTTTGTGGAGCGGCTGGATCTGCAGCCACGGGCTGCGTGGGGTCCGTTTCGGCGACAGGGGCCGGTTTCGAGATCGAATCCAGACCTACCGGCGGATTACCTGTCACGCCTGGAGGTAATGGGGGCAACTCCTCAGCGGCAGGAGGCAAGGGGTCTGACTTGGTCTTCGGGCCGGCGTCATCAGGTGCGTCCTGGGGGAGGGGAGGCAGATCATCGGGAACCAATGCAACGGCCGAGGGAGCAGCGTCACCGGCCGGGAGAACCGGTTCGGTGGCAGGTGCTTTGGCCTTTGCATCGTCGCGTTTCGGTTCGGATTCGCGAGCTGTCTGCTGCGGAAGTGGGGGCAAGTCTTCAGATGCCGTCACCGGGGGTGGAGTCGAAGTTGTCGCGGACGGGGTATCTGGGGCCCGACCCGGCTCGGCCGTTGTGGGCGAACTGTCCTTGGCGGTCCGAGAGGTTGAATTCTTGGGCTTGTCGGATTCGCTTCCAAGCGGCGGTAAAGGGACCGAATCAAGATCATTGGAGGGCGGATCAGAAGGAGACGCAGGCTTGGCAGCCGGATCCGTGGGCTGTTCGGGGCTAATCGGGGCGGGAGTCGCCGCCGGTTGCTCGGAAACTGATTCGGGAGCTCGCGGAGTGGATGCCGCAATGGCATTCGCGTCGACCGTCACGGAAGGCTTCGTGCCCATTGCATCAGACACTGGTCCAGGCTGAGCGGACTGGGTCGGTGGTACGGGCGCCAGTTGTACGGATTCAGGAGCGGTGGGCAGGGCGGCAGCAGCCGATGAGGGGGCTGGAGCCGGCGCAGAGCCCTCAAGTGGTGGTGCCGCATTCGTATCGGCCGGAGGCGCACTGGCCTGCGGCTGAAGCTCAACCGTGTTTGCAACCGCGGCCACGGTGGCGGTGGGTTGCGGCAAGTCGGGTTTCTGGGCTCCCGTCTGGGCTCCGCTCACGGGCGTCACGGGAGGCAGCGGCGAGAGGAGATCAGCTTGGGCCGCGACCGCGGCGTCGGGTTTGGGCTTGGCGGCGGGAGTTGAGGCAAGCGTCGTCGAATCGGCTGCTGGTTGTGGCGGCGGGTCTGCGATCTTTGTGAATTCTTCGGCAATCGCCTTGGGCGAGCCGGTAGCGCTTGGCAGCTTGCTCATACCGGAGAGCTGAGCCGGTTGATCGGCTGCGATCGGTAGAAGCTGGGGCATCTCACCCGAAACGGGCGCAGGTGTGGCGCTTGCCGGAGAAGGCGAGGGAATCGGGCTGGCGATCTCGGCACCGGTGAGGCGAATCGGCTGACCCTGATCGTCGCCTTCACGGTTCGGCGTCCGCACGAGGGGCTCCCTGCCTTGGGGTGGAGAGACAGACGGCTTTGCGGCAGTTTGTGTATCTGGCCTGGCAGGAGAGAAACCCCCAGGCCGCCGCGTTCTCTGGCTCAATGCATAGGGAGCCTCGCTGCCCACCGCCTCGCGAAGGCCGCGCTGGGCTCGCTCGATTGCCTGCTTGAGCGTGCGCCTCTCGGAGTTGTTGAGCTCCTGCTTGCGGGTTTCTGCCTCGCGGAGATATTTCAGGGCCCGCTCATACTCTTGGTAGTTGATGTAATCCAGGCCGTTACGCAGCAAGTAACGTGCCCCACGAGTGGCCGCCATGCCGACGATGGGATCGGTATTGGTACCGGGCCCCGCCTCGGGGTTGGATGTGGACGTTGAGCCTGGCGCAGGCGTGGACTCGGATGCCGACGCAGCGGAATCGCCACGTCGAGCGCTGGCCGACGGCAGGATCTGCTGAGCCGAGACCGCTGAGGCCGCGAGTGCGGCCCCAAGGATCGTCGTGGTCAATGCCGAAGTTGTACGACGCAAGCCACGCCTCCTTGCTTTGCTGAGACTTCTTACCAGATGGATCGACTCGTTTGGGACTCGAATCGAAAAGCGGCAGGTCCGTGCCAGTGTTCCAGCACGAGGCTGCCAGGACTGGTTTGATCAGCCGAATGGCTGCGATAGTTGGGTGAACGGTGGTCCCGCGATTCCCTTCGCGAGCAACTGGCCAGGCGACGCGTGGCAATCCACTCGACGACCTGACACTCAATGTGACAGCCTGATCTTCCTGTTTCGTGACAGCCTGATCTTCCTGTTTCCCGATCGTCCGGACGGGATTTGTTGTTTTGAAACGTGCCCGAGTTTCCTCTGGAAACCAGCGATCTGAAGCTTTTTCAACGGTTGTCGGGAGCTTGCTCAGACCGACCCGCGACCAATTTCGCTTTCGCTGCTGAAGCTCGAATAGTTGGGAGCTTCATGGGTAATGACAATATCGTGAGGATGGCTTTCCTGGACGGCAGCGGCGGTCACCTGGATGAACCGCGCCTTGGTGCGGAGCTCATCGATGGTTCGGGTTCCGCAGTAGCCCATGCCGGCTCGCAGGCCTCCCATGAGCTGGAAGACGAATTCGGACAGCGGGCCCTTGTAAGGCACGCGGCCCTCGACGCCTTCGGGAACGAGTTTCTGACCAGGCGCAGCCTTGCTATCGACACTCTTGGTTCCGAGATCCTGGCGATATCGTTCATGCGATCCCTTGGCCATGGCCCCGATCGACCCCATGCCACGATAGGTCTTGAAGCTGCGGCCGCGGTAGATGATTGTTTCTCCGGGGCTTTCAGCCAGGCCGGCGAAGAGCCCGCCGATCATCACACAATGTGCCCCCGCCGCGATCGCCTTGGTGATATCCCCCGAGTAGCGGATACCGCCATCGGCGATGATCGGAACTTTTCCCCCAGCGGCCTTGGCCGATTGGTGGATCGCGGTGATCTGCGGTACGCCGACTCCGGAGACGACCCGCGTGGTGCAGATCGATCCAGGTCCGATACCCACCTTCACAGCATCCGCCCCCGCCTCGATCAAAGCCCGGGTTCCCTCGCCAGTGGCCACATTGCCGGCGACCACCTGAATGTCGAAGTCACGCTTGATTCGACGCACGGTCTCGATCACGTTCTTGCTGTGACCATGCGCCGAATCGACGGTCAAGACATCGACATCGGCTTCCAGCAGCGAGGCGATCCTCTCGTAATCGTGAACACCGATGGCTGCCCCGACACGCAACCGCCCCCGCGCATCCTTGCACGCATTGGGATAACGGCGGAGCTTGTCGATGTCCTTGATCGTGATCAGACCTATCAGTCGGTATTCATCGTCCACCAGCAAAAGTTTCTCGACCTTATTTTTCGTCAAAATCCGATCTGCTTCCACGAGGCTGGTGTTCGCGGGAGCCGTGACCAGGTTTTCCTTGGTCATGACCTCCTCGATGCGCAGATCGTTCGACTCGAGAAACCGGAGGTCGCGCCGTGTAAGGATGCCACGAAGGTAGCCGCTGACGGTGATGGGCACGCCCGAGATATTGTGCCCGTTCATGATATTGCGAGCCTGGCCGACGGTGGCGTCGGGGGGAAGCGTGATCGGATCAACGATGATTCCGTTTTCCGACCGCTTGACCTTGTCGACCTCTCGAGTTTGCTCCTCGATCGACATGTTCTTGTGAATGACCCCTAATCCCCCCTCCTGCGCCAGTGCGATGGCCAGTTCGGCCTCGGTGACGGTATCCATGGGAGACGAGAGGATCGGCAGGTTGAGCGCGATCTTTGTGGTCAGGTGGGTGCGAGTGTCAACTTCGCGGGGCAAGAACTCGGAGTAACCGGGTTCGAGCAAGACGTCATCAAACGTGATGCCTTGGTAGGCGATGCGGTCGAGCATCGGGAAAAGCTCCGTTCCGGGCCCCGACCGAGAGACCGAGACGATACCGCGCGATCTGATGACCGGCAAACCAACAGACAGGATGAGATCAGGTCAGGCCTGGGGTGCTGGTCAAGGTCGGGTAAGTTCAGTAGCCTTTCCCTGAACATTAAACCCGGGATGGGCAGAGCTGGCAAGGGCAAAGGATGTTACTCCTAATCCGAGTGCCATTCGTTCCTGACACCTTTTTCTCGCGCGCACCGGAATCTACTGCTTCTTCCACACCGTGATCAGGTCGTCAGAGGCCTGCTGGCGGATGCCGTTGTCGGAGAGGACCTCGTCGGTGGCCTTGAGTGCTGCCTGATGGTCGAAGACGATGGTCTCGGAGAAGCGGTCGTCAAAGGCGATCGTGGTGTACTTGCTCTTGGTGTCGCGGAGCAGCTCGACGAAGTGGCGGAGGTTTTTCACCTTCACTCCACCCACTTCCTTGACCACCTTGGAGAATGGGTTGTCGTATCCCTTGCTCAGCGCGTGCGGGAACATCGGCGAGGTGACCACGACCAGTGCCTCGCCTTCGAAGGCAGGACGATCACCGCGCCGTGTCACCAGGGGGCTGCCCATGACCGCCAGGGCCGCGGACACCGCGCTTCCGGGCCGATCAAGGGCAGTGCAGAACTCGCGGCTTGCCGTCGAGAAGACGAGCGGGCCATAAACGAAATACGACGGGTAATGGCCCTCCAGCGGTTCGATCAGCATCGGCCACCGCGAGACGACCGGCAGCTCGATGCTCTGGGGCTTGCCCTGGCGGATGATCGTGAGCGGCAGCTTGCCGTTCCTGGCCGCTTTCTGAATCAAATATTGAAACTGGAGGCGCAAATTCTGCTTGATCTTCACCATGCCGACGTTGTCGATCTCCGCGTCGCCGATCCTGGTGATCACGTCCCACGTCTTCAGCGGATAATCGGGCTTGGATTCGGCCGGTGTGTGCACGATCATCCCCTGCGACTTCTTGTCGAGACGAAGAAAGCTCCGAAGCGCGGGGTTTTCCAGGGTCTGAAGCGAGTCGTGCATGGCGGGCTTGCCTTCGTACTTACCATCGGCGACGTCTTTGAGAAAAAGCTCGATCTCCTCGGCCGGAATGATGTAGCCGATGTTGTCGGCCTGGGTCAGCTTGCTGAAGATCAGGCCGACCATCTTGCCGTCGACCAGGGCAGGCCCGCCGCTGTTGCCCGGGTTGATGGCCGCGTCAACCTGGATCCGGACACCGCTGACTCCGTCGTTGTAGCCGGCGAACTCGATCCGGGAGACGATCCCCTTGGTGACCGACAGGCTCGAACCGCCTTGAGGGTAGCCGTAGACCACCACGCTGTCCTTGACCTCGGGAAGAGTCTGAACGCGCAGCAGGGGAGGCCGCTTGTCGAAGAACGATTCGTCCTCGAGCTTGAGGACTGCCAGGTCCATTCCTGGGCTAACCGCTTCCACGGTGGCCGCCAGCTTCTCGCTGGACTGCTGGCTTTCCACGCTCAGCTGGCTGGCGAAGAGGACCATGTGGGCGTTGGTGAGAATTCGCTTGCCGCCAATGACGACTCCCGTTCCGCTTGCCTCGCGCGGGCTCTGCTTGGTCCAGGGATGGAGGATGTCGGGATAGCGCAGGGTCGCCGCGATCTTGACGACCGACTCACGGATCGCGCTTTCTCGAGTGCTGTCAGAAGACTGATCGTCGAAAGCCGCAACCGCGGAATGCAGTCCCATGCTCGCCATCAGGATCAGCGACATCCGGGTCATCCTGGAAATCTTCATCGCAGAAACTCGCTCGAGGTGTCGAAAGCCGATTGCGAACCGGATGGCAGGCAACCGGATGTCCTGGCCGCGGAAAAAGAAGCCGATCCGGGTCGCGCCCCGACGGCGGAGGTTCAAGAAACAACTGAGCCTTATCTTAACCCGTGGTCCGCCAGGAAGGTAGGGTCGCGCGCCAGGGCTCATGGCGGATCGCTTGCGGAGACGCTTGTTCACATGTAATACTGCTGCTAGCTTGCGCCGCATCCGACCAAACCATTGCCACTCGTCATGGCGTTGCTGCCTTGCATATTGACGGACCTTGACAGACATGATATAAACATGAGGGAGTCTTTGTCATCGCCGCGTCGAGCGATGATTGGCTCATGGTGTCATGCGAGGAGGGTTGTATTGCCGGCCTCGCGTTCCTATTGTCCGGAGCGGGATTGAACTGAATCCCTGCCGGGCCATGCGCTGTCGCTGGTCGAGAATCGATCTCGTGTGGTTTGGTTCTCGCTCAGGTATGCCAAGTCGGGCATTACCGGCCCGTGTTTTTCCATCGATGATGCGATGATATCCCGGGACGGAGAGGGATCAACTCCCGTGGTCTTGAAGACAAGAGGTTCACACTCCGCCAACCTTGCCACATGGGCCAAGGGTGGTCCTGTGGATTCCGAAGAACCGGGAACCGGCGTTGCTGGAGACACGCATGACGGTCCGCGGCATCGGGAAGTCGTGCCCGAGATTGGACTTCCCGCGCCGGATGCCGGCGCCAAGTTTGCCCCACCGGGGTCCGCGCTGCCGCGGCCGGAAGAGGTGGGCCTGGCTCTGGCTCCCGAATTGCCGCCACGCGTCCTGGTGGCCGAGGATAATTTCGATCTGCAGCAGATTTTCGCGAGGCAGCTCACCTTGCTCGGGCTGGAAGTCGTCGGGGTCGGCAATGGTCGTGATGCCGTGGATCTGTCCCTGGCCGCTTACCAGGCTGGGAATCCCTTCGACCTGGTCTTGATGGACCTGGAGATGCCGATCGTCGATGGTTACGAGGCGACTCGCCGGATCCGCGATGGTGGTTTCAGCGGTCCAATCCTGGCCCTCAGCGCACACTCGAGCAACGATTACCGCCTGGATTGCATCAAAGTGGGCTGTAACGATTGCATCTGCAAACCCATCGACTGGATTCAGCTCACCGATCTGATCCGGAGGTTCGTCCCCGGCTGCCACGTCCCGGGACCGATCCTCATTCCCGACAATTGCAAACGCGAATGAGGAGTCCGTGCTGACCACGCAGGAAATCCGCGATCTCGTCGCCTTTCCGCGGCCCCTGTGAGGCCGCTCTGGTTCGATTCCACGAGCCGGGAATCTCAAGCCGACGCCGCGGGGGAGTGACCGCCGCCGGTGCGGGTCTCGGGCATTTCCGTTCGCCGCGCGATCGAGGGAGGATGGAGCGGCAGCCGGTCTCGTTCCGCGACCTCGCCGGGGGCGATTCGCAGCCGGTGGGTCTGGTCCGACGGAGAGTCTGCGACCCTGCGCAGCGGAAGCAGTCCATTCGCCAGCGCGGCCAGCGCGGAGACGTTGTTGGTAAGGACCGACGACATGATCCCGAACCCCATGGTGAAGACCCCGATCACGTTGGAGACATTGGGAGCGACGATCATCGACCAGCTCCGGCTCACGTTGCGGTCGAGGTTGCGCGCGATGTCCCTCAACTCGCAGAGCTTCGCCAGTCCACCGTCCAGAAAGATGACATGCGCCGTGTCAGTTGCGATCGTCGAGGCGCCACGGAGCGAGATCGACACGTCCGCCTTCTTGAGGGCGATCGAGTCATTGATCCCATCGCCGACGAAGCAGACTTTGCGGCCTTCCTTCTGGAGACGTTCGACGATTTCCGCCTTGTCGGCGGGCAGGACCTGGGCGAAGTAACGGTCCATTTCCAGCCACTCGGCCAGCTTGCGCGTGGGCGCGTCGTGGTCGCCGGAGATGATCGCGACGTGCTTGATCCCCCGGCTGCGCAGACCGCGAACGACCGCCAGGGCCTCGGCACGGACGGCGGCCCGAAGCTCGATCGCGCCGCCCAGTCGGCCGTCCACGCTGACCAGCACCATGGTTGACCCGTCCCGGTGTGCCTCCTCGATCGCAACCTGGACCGCGACGGGGATGGCGATCTCCTCCAGCTCCATGAACCGCCTGCTGCCGACGTGGATCGTTTGCCCCTCGACATGGACTGTGATCCCGTAGCCGACCTTGTACTGTGTGTCGTCGTGGAGCGGCAGTTTCAGCCCCAGCTCTTCGGCCCGGTGGAGAATCGCCAGGGCAATCGGATGATGGAATTTACGCTCGGCGGCCGCCGCGAGCTGGAGGACCCGCTCGCGAGAGAGGCCGGCGGTCGCGATGATCCGGCCGACCTCCGGGCGCTCGTGGGTCAACGTTCCTGTCTTGTCGAAGAGCACCGTATCGACCGCGCTCATCTGCTCCAGGGCCCGCCCATCTTTAACGAGAATACCCTTGTGAGCGCAGACCGAAAGCGAGCTGAGCATCGCCAGCGGAGCGGCCATGCGGATGCCAGT
>JAFAHT010000060.1 GCA_019237095.1 Planctomycetaceae bacterium | reverse complement strand
GAAGCTGACCGATTACGATGTCCGGGTCGTCCCCAAGCCGAAGTCGCTCCTGGAAGACGGCGCCGACAACGATTCGCGAAAGGGCCTGGACGTGGTCCACAAGCCGACCCTGCTTGAGCTGGCCCAATCGTATCTTCGCTCCCTCGCTCCATCACGGGCGGAACTCGTCCGCAACGCCCTGGGGCGCTTCGAGCTGCTCAACCGCGAGGGCGTGATCCTGATGATGCCCGGACTGGGTCTGGGACGTTGAACTTCGCGCTGCCGATCGCCCACCATGGGCCCTGGCGATCCGCAAGGAGTAGTGGGAGCAGAGACGATGGCATCCTGAAGAAATTGCCATTGGCCGATTTCGGCGTTTTCTGTAAAGTCCCGTCGCCTGGTATCCGACATGGAAAGTCGGAGTTCGGTCACTTCTTCGAGGCCACTCCTCGTTCTGATCGAGCAATCCTCGGTATGCGGCATTCTTTTCCGCCGTCCACTTTCTTGTCTCGGAGTGTTGAGCCCAGGTCCTGGTGCGTTCGTTGCGGGGTCGTGATCAATCGACCTGGCAGGCAAGGAAACCTGGTTGCGACACGGGAGGTTCGCCATGCGAAACACCCATTGGATTTCCTTGCTCGGGCACAAGGCCCTGCGAGTCGTCCTGGCCGGCGGGCTGAGCATCTGCGGCTGGGGCTGTCATCAGAATTATTATTATTACGGCAACCCGCCGGGTACCGTTGCCGGCTGCCCTCCGGGCTCAACCATCATGCCCAGCGCGGTGACGACAACCGGCCCGCTCTGCGAGGTCCCAGGCAACGGCACGACGGCCAGTTCCAACTCACTACGCTCGACCACCGTCAGCGACGGACAGAATTCGCGCGTGGTGGTGAGTACACCGTCAAGCAACAGCCCATCGCGATTCTGGAAACCATCCGATCCTGAATCGACGCCTGCAATCACCCAGGTAGAGGGCGCCTACCAGGGCTCCACGATCAAACAATGATTGATTGGTATGGCCCGACGAACCTGGAGTGAAACGCGAGGCCTGGTCACCGGGGCATCGTCGGGGCTTGGCCAGGCTCTGGCCGCGCGCCTCGTCCGCGCCGGGGCGACCGTGTTGTTGACCGGGCGATCGACTGAACGCCTGGCGGCCGTTGTCGGTGGCCTGAAGAGTGAAGGGGCCGATCCTGCCCGAATGATCACCGTTGCGGTCGATCTGACGATCGAAGAGGATCGTCGCTGGCTTTTCACTCTGGCACGCGAACGCTTTGGCGCGCTCGACCTGGTCATCAACAATGCCGGCGTGGGCGCGACCGGGCAGTTCGATACGCACGATGCCTCGGTGCTCCGCCACGTCTTCGAGATCAACGTCTTCGCCATGGCCGAAGTCTGCCGCGAATCGCTGCCCCTCCTTTCCGGCGGCCGCGATCCCGTGATGGTCACCATGGGCTCGATCAATGCCCGCCGCGCTCTGCCGGGCCGCTCCGAGTATTCTGCCAGCAAGTTCGCCGTCACCGGGTTCACGGAAGCGCTTCGCATCGAATGGCGGCGGTTCGGCATCCACGTTCTTCAGGTCGACCCAGGATTCACCGACACCCCCTTTGATGAGAACGTGGTGGTCGACACGGCCCGCGTCGCGGTCAATGACCGCCGCACGATGTCACCGGAGACCGTTGCCCGGGCAACGATGCGCGCCATCGAGCGCCGCCAGCGCCAGATCACCCTGACCTGGCAGGGGAAGCTCTTCGTCCTGACAAGCACCGTCGCCCCGCGCCTGGTCGATTGGGGCCTGACTCGCTGGCTGCTCAAGCACTTCCCCGATGCGCCCGTGCTGCGAAAAAACCGGGGAAACCAGAACCGAACCTGAGAGTGGAAACGCGAGATGCCTCGCGGTGAGGTTTTCCAACCCGACGCTCTCATCAGAGAGTGGTCTCCCTCCGGTGTCAATGGTCCCATGACTACCGGTGAAACTCAGCCCGGCGGTACAATGGAAACCAGTGAGCAGAAGGAGACCGGACATGAGATGTCCATCGGTGTCTGGCCTGATCGCGCTATTGGCTATTGCGTGTTCGACGGCGGGCGCGTCCGGACCGCAAGCGAATCCTCCCGGTCGACCCGCGGCGACGCCCGGACATACCGACTTCAAGGTCGTGGTCTGGTACCGTCGCGACCGGCCGCTGGACACGTTCAAGTACCAGGTCTACGATGTTCGCAAGGGTCAGTACACGCCGGCCGTTGACGTCTGGATTCAGCTCCTGCGGATGAAGTACCCGGCCTACGATGTCATGATCCTTGAAGTGGACCTTACACGTGAGCAGGGAGAGACCGAATCGCTGAAGGTCGGCTCGGTCATCAAGCGCGAGCTCCTGGCCGCCGCAGCTCTCGAGGGCATCGTGATCGGTGATACGGTTCCAAGATTACAGGTGCGGACCATCGCACCGAGAACCGGTCTCCCCGCCGCGCCGGGAATGATCGGCCGGCCTGCTCCTCTGGGCTCTAGTCTTCGGGGCTCGAACGATTTGAACCCGCCGGGGCCTAGCTTTCCTGTTCCTGTGCCGTACCCCAGGCCGCATCCGTGAGAGCAGGATCGGGGACGTACCGCTGGCCAGGGAGTATGCAAGGCGAAGGGCAGATCATCGAGCCCGAATGGCATCGGGCTTGATCCTTCACTCGAACAGTCTCGCAACGGGCACCCGGAACTCGGGGAGATGCGGCTCGGCGGATAGCTCGTCGCGTACGTTGAAAAGCTTGGGCTCGCAATCGGGCTGGTGCACCGTGATGGTACGTCGATAGGGGTCGATGATCCAGATGATGGAGACCCTCGCGGCCAGGTAGGCGTCGATCTTCTCGTTGATCTCCTCAATGGTGTCGCTGGGGGAGAGGATCTCCACCACCAAGGTGGGGACGCCGTCGATCAACGTCGAGTCCTCTGTCTGTCTTAGCATCACCTCCGCACTGATGTAGGTTACGTCGATGCCCACGGTCGTGTCGGGGTCATGCCCCAGGATGACTCCGGCTTCTCCAACCAGGACCTGGCCCCTGGGCTCAGGCTGCTCATCGAGCCAGTTATCGAGAAATTTCGTCACTCGGGTCATCATACGACTGTGGAAGCGATTCCTTCTTGTCATCGGTCGTTCCCTCAGTTCCCCGGCGACCAGCCAGCGATCGGTACCGTCTTCCGGGATCGCCAGGAGCTCCTCTGTCGTCATCAGCGATGAAGCCGTGGCCATTGATCGAACTCCTCATCTTCGACGGTGGCATTTCTGATGTCGATTGTAGCCGTCCCGGTCGTCCGCGTCCAAAACTCAGACGCTCAGCACTCCGTCATCAGCGGCTCAGCGGGTGTGGAGGGCGAACGAACTACGGATTCCAGCTTTGATAAAAGACCCAGGTCGGCCACAGTGTCTTTTGGGTGCCATGCTCGCGTTTTCGCGAGCATGAAGTGCCTTGACGGGAAGGCTGGCCGGAGATACCCCGCGGATGGGGGAATACCGAAGCACTCCATGCTCACTCTTCGCGTGAGCATGGCACCCAGCCCAGATACCGGACTCCTCGGGTATCGAGGAGCGGAGTCGTCGCGTCGGCCTTGCTGGCCTCAATAGCTGCGCGATCCGCATACCAGACAGAATCATCGACCTTCGTCAATGATCCAACCAGGGGCGATCGGCAGAACGTGAACATTCGCGAGGCCACAGTTGGTGAACGAATAAGATTTGGGTTTTCGTGCGGATCGAACCGGGGCCGATCAAGTTCGTGAAAAAAAATCGGGAGACACTCTTGACCGTCTCCTGAGGATTCGATAGGGTCCGCCCGCCGTGGGTTACCAGATCCGCGGTCGCTTGTTTCACAGGGAAGTGGTCAAGCGACTCTGATCGAATGGCGCGTCTCGGTTCTCGAGACGGGTCCGGGGGTTCTCCCCGAGCGCTGCGCTAGGGAGGCAGGCCGATGTGGCGATCCATCCCTGGGGAAACCTGGGTGTTCCGAGCCCTGGTCTTAGCGTTGGTGCTGGCGCAGATCCCTGCGGATGCCGCACCCCCGCGAAAAAAGAAGACCGAGCCACCTCCGCCCAAGATCCAGGAGACCGTCGGCGACCTTGCCTTTGTGCTTCAGGGCAGTGAGATCAAGGTCATGGGCATCGGGCTGGTGGCCGGACTCGAGAACACCGGCGCCGATCCACCTCCGTCGTGGGAGCGCGGCCAGCTCGTTGACGAGATGAGCAAGGCCGGAGTCGAGCACGCCAACCAGCTGCTGAGCAACCCCCAGTTCTCGATGGTGATCGTGAAGATGACAATCCGCGCCGGAGCCAATCCCCAGGACCGGTTCGACGTCGACGTGGAAGTGCCCCCAGCGTGCGGCACCAGGAGCCTGGCCGGCGGCTACCTGATGGCCACCCGGCTTCGCGAGACTCTTGTGGCCGGCGGAGCGCCGCGGACGGGGTCCGATCTCGCTTTCGCTCAGGGGCCGGTCATGACCGGCAATGCCAAAAACCCGAATGATCCCAAGGTCGGCAGGATTCTGGGCGGAGGCCGGGTCAAGAAAGAGTCGCCCTACATGCTGATTATCAAGGACAACCGGAAGAGTGTCCGGACGGCTGCGATCCTGGAAAAAGTGGTCAACGAGCGGTTCCACCAGAGCGGTGCCGGCGAGCAAAAGGGGGCGTGCACCGCGAAGACCGACGGCTATCTTGTGCTCCGGGTCCCGCCCTCTTATCACCAGAACCAGGAGCGGTTTTTCCGGGTGGTCCAGCTCTTGCCCATGGTTGACACGCCCGCCCTCCGCGCCCAGCGCATGGCGGCCTGGGGCAAGGAGTTGCTCGAACCCAAAACCAGCGGAGTGGCCGCGCTCAAGCTGGAAGGACTGGGGCCCACCGCCAGCGAGACCCTGCAAGCGGCCCTGAAGAGCCCCAACGACCAGGTCCGGTTCTTCGCGGCCGAGGCGCTGGCCTACCTCGACGATCCCGTCGGATCAGAGACACTCGCCGAGACGGCGATCCACATGCCCGAGTTTCGGGCCTATGCACTGGCGGCGCTGGCGTCGATGGACCAGAACGCGGCCCACATGAAGCTACGCAACCTGATGAGTGAACCGGACACCGAACTTCGTTACGGGGCCTTCAACGCCCTGCGGACCCTGGACCCGCACGATCCTTCGCTGGGCCAAGTTCACGTGCTTGACGATCCCCGGACTGAGGAGCAGCAAGACGAAGCGCCCGACTCGATGGCGCTTGCCCTTGCCTCCGGAGCGCGGCGACCCCGCACGGAGGACCCCTTTGCACTCTACATCGTCGATTCGGAGGGTCCTCCCGTGGTTCATGTCTCGCGCACTCGCCGCTCCGAGATCGTCGTCTTCGGTCGCAGTCAGAAGCTGCTGCCGCCAATTGTTCTGGGCACAGGCGCCATCCTCCTCAATGCCGCCGAAAAGGACGACGAGATCGAGATCTCCAAGATCGTGCCCAGCAAATTCGGGGATTCCGACGTCAAGCTGCGGACCTCGCTTGAGCTGACAGAAGTGATTCGTCGCGTGGCCAACCTGGGAACGACCTACCCCGAGGTGGTCGCGATCCTTGACGCCGCGAACCGCCAGAGGAACTTGCCCGGCACCCTGGTAGTCGATGCTGTGCCGGTGTCCAACATGGACTATCTTCAGGCCGCGATCCTGGGCAAAGACGTGAAGGCCAAGGTCGACCCCGCGGTGCAGCAGGCCTATCAGAGGTCGCAGTCCCGGTTTTGGCGGCTTTTCGGGGCGCGTGATCGCGACGTGGCGGCAACGTCATCGACCAAATCGGACTCGATCCAGAAAGCCTCAAGTTCTTCCTCAGCCACTCCGTCAACGGTTCAGAACCCCGGCGGCAGTAGCAGCGCTCCAAGCGCTGTGACGGCCCAAGCCCCAAGCACTGAGACGGTCCAGGCAACGACGACTTCTGCCAAGACCGTCCCGGCCGCGGCCGATGCTGCCTCGGGCACCACGACGCAGAGTGTTCCCAAGAAGGACGACAGAGTTGAACGGGCCAGCAGCGACGATCAGACCGAGACGCCTCCCCGATCACGCTTACTGGACTGGCTCCGGCGCCGGTTCGACGGATCATCTTCCTGAGGATCCGAAGCGCGGGAGCACGGAAAATCCCAATTGTGCTGAGCATCTCTTAACCCTTGTCTAGGCCCAGAGCGACTGCCTCCACCGGTTTTCGGCCCAGAAACCTAATAAGAGAATCGAGTCGGCTTAATTTCTCTCAGAATGACGCAAGTCTTTCCCTCCGCTAGACTTTTACAACCCGTTCAGGCCCGACTATTGACCTTGGTGGTGGAACCACTCCTGACCCCTTCTAAAGTCCCACGCTGCGCGGATCGAATATTAGTTGTGACGGTCAGGTCCGCTACGGCAAGGAGGCGAATGACAGCCGCTTTGAGTCGCGCGGGACCGGACCGCTTTCCGCACCGACCGGGGCGGGAAGATCTTCCATCCTTGATCGGAGGGAGTCGAGTTCCCCATCCGTCACTCAACTCGCCGGCGCAGGCGACGTTCGGACCGAAGCGGAGCGGGGCTCGCTACGAGCCTGCGCTGATGTCGAGAGGAGCGTTCTGCCCGGGGCAAGTTCAAGGACGGGGGAGGGGGTCGGAGCGTCTTGCACGATTGCCGTCTCTGCGGTGGCTCAGCGACGCCTCGGGCGACCGGAGCCAGAACAACCGCCGGGCCGGGACTGTCACCGCGCCGACATGGTTCCTAACCGGAGGGAGGAGGAAACCTCCGTGGTCTCGCACCCAACAGGGCGAGTGGAGTCCTCGAGATGAAAAAGGTCTTTACAACCGGCCAGGTCGCGAAGATTTGCAAGGTCGCGCCCCGGACCGTCAGCAAGTGGTTCGATTC
>JAFAHT010000174.1 GCA_019237095.1 Planctomycetaceae bacterium | reverse complement strand
GCCCACGACCGGATGACCGATCTCGGCCAGGTGAATGCGGATCTGGTGAGTTCGGCCGGTCTCGAGCCGGCATTCCACCATGCTGGCGGTCTGGCCGAAGGTCTCCAGCACCTTGAAGTGGGTCACCGCGGGGACCCCCAGGGACGGGTCGCGCGACACTCCGCGCCGGCCGTCACCCCGGTCGCCCACCAAAGGCATGTCGATGCGGCCCGGGGCAGCGAGAAAGACCCCCTCGACGACTCCCAGGTACCTGCGCTCGACGGCGTGGGCGCGAAACATGGCCTGGAACGGACGCAGCGCGCGGGCGTTTGCGACCATCAGGATCACGCCCGTCGTGTCCTGGTCCAGCCGATGCACGATGCCCACGTAAGGTCTTTTATGCCCATGTTTTCGGGCGAGATACCGGCCGGCCCGCTCGAGCAGGGTGTCGCGCTCTCGCGCCGGCGTGGGCTGGGTGAGCACTCGGGCTGGCTTGTTGACGATCAGGATCTGCGGGTCCTCATAAAGCACATGCAGTCGCCGGGCCGTTGTGCCGGCGCGGGGCCGATTGGCGTCGTAGACAAGCTGTGCTTGCGGCTCAACCTCCAGCGCCGGCTCGAGACAAGGCTGACCGTTGACGTCGACCTGGCCCTGCCGCACGGCTTGCTGCGCAGCGCGGCGCGACAGGCCGAACAGTTGCGCGATCCGCTTGTCCAGCCGCATCAATGTCCTTCTTTCCGGCTCTGACATTGCCCCTGTCCTCATGACGCATTTTGTCGAAATTGGCGGAATCATTGGGCTTGAGCGGGCAATCCGGCCGATTTGATAACCAAGTAAGAAGCCCGACGACCGCACCGTGCGGCCGAGAAGGCCTGGCTCGCGCCAGATGACGCGAACGGCCGTGCCGCTTGGAAAGATTGTCGCATCTGGTTGGGCGGGATCGAGCCAGGACTCCCCACGGCGGTCAAGCTCCCTTCAGGAATGGGTCAGAGGGACCGTCGAAGACGACAAGGAGGGTGGAAGCAATGGGGTTGCCGCGCATGGGATCGCCGCGAGATGCCACGAGTCGCCGGGTGGCGCTCTGGTCGGCGCTGGCGGTGGGCGGTATCTTGCCCTCGGTCGGCTGCCAGGTGGAATATGCGGGCATGACCTTACCCTCGGGCAAATACATGCACGATGACGTTCAATACTTCCCGTCCGGACCGGACTTCCCCTGGGCCAACACCCAGGCCGCCACGCAGCGGGCAAGGATGCGGTCAATGGGCATCGAGCCCCCGCCCCCGCCTGGTGCGTTTGTCCAGCCTCAGGGTGCCGGAGCCCTCAACCCGCTTCAGAACCAGATGGGCCGGCCGACCGACGTCAACGTGAGCCCGCTTGATGTCGTTCCAGGCGTGCCAGGGCCTGGTGGAGCGCCTATGCCTGGCGGACTGCCTGCGCCACCGCAACCCGGTTTGGCCCCCGGCGCCGTGCCTCCCGGAAATCTTCCTCCTGGCAGTGGCGGTGCCCTTGCCCCTCCGCCCGGAGTTGGAGCACCAGCGCCCCCGGTGCCGGGTGGTGGACGGGTACCTGCGCCTCCTCCGCCGGGAGGAAACCCCGAACCTTGAGTTGAAGCCACTCTCATTGGGGTAGCGGAACGTATCTGACGCGCATCGAAAAATGCGGAACGGGACGATCATGTCAAGTGAGCCGGCCATGCTGGCAAAGGCCCGGGCATGATCGATCCCCGTTCCGCTTAATGGCTTCAAGCTGCCGGCTTCGACGAGGCCGACCCGAGTCATTGAATCTTCCCTGTCGCTGGTTGACGGGGCCCCCGCAGCCCCCTACAGTGAGACGAAACTTCACCCCGCCGAGAGTTGCACGCCATGATCAGCCTGGTCGTAGGTCAAGTGGCATTAGGAACTTACGCCGTACTCCTGGCCGTTGGGGGAGTCATCGGCTACACCAAGGCCGGCAGCAGGCCGTCGTTGATCGCCGGGCTGGGCAGCGCGGTAGCCGCGATTCTCGCCCTCTTGCTCTCCTTCCCGAATCCAAATTGGGGCATGGGGCTGGGAGCCCTGGTCGCGATCCTGCTCGCCGTCTTCTTTGGCCATCGCTTTGCCGTGAAGACCCGCAAGTTCATGCCCGCCGGACTGCTCGCCGTCGTGAGCGTGGCCGTTCTGGCGGTCGCTCTTCTGGTTTTGATTTGAAGCCACACGGTAGAATCAATTCCATGCCGGCCGGCTGCGCAGCCAGCTCCCCACCTTTGCGACGAGCGGGATGATGGCGTCGAATGCTCACGTTCAGGCTTCACGGTGCCTGGATTCCCAAGTCCCGACAAATCTTCCGCGCCAGAAACTCGTTGATTTCCCGATGCCGCGGCACCGCCGACACCTGATTGTTCACCGGGTTGACGTAGACGCTGTGCTTACCACGATCCCGCAGCAAGGAGCAGCCATGCGATTCCAGATGCCGGATGAGCTCGAGTCGTTTCATGAGGTCAGGACAAACGGCTCTTTCGTGACCGTCTGCCCCGTCAATGACCTCTCGGCGAGCTCGCGATTCGCCTCCAGTACCAACGCAACAGCTTCTTGGAGGTTCTCGCGGGCCTCGTCCAGCGTAGTCCCTTGGGTGTTCGCCCCGGGGAGTTCCTCGACGAAGGCGATATATCCCTCGGGCACTTGGATGAAGACCGCCGTGAGTTGCATCAGATTCTCCCCGTCCCACACCGCCTGAACAAAGCGTCACGGCCCGGCCCGCCACGTTGAGCCGTCATCGTACCAAGAATGGCCGGCGGTCATGAACTGTCCGGGATCGAAATGCCCTGCGATTGTTTTGCGCCGGGTCGGTCGGCCGTGCCGGCGATGGTCGGGCATCAATCGGGATCGCCGGCGAGGAAGTAGCAAGTAGGTGCGTCGTAAAGACGCACCGGGACGCTGAGCGGTGCGTCATCGCAAGCTCGACGCACCCTACAGGCTCCTTGCCTTTCCGCCATGGCTGGCCCGTTCGATCTGAAGTGTCCGACGAGATGCCGCCAATCCCGCTTCGAGCAGGAAACGGCCCTGGTCGCGTCGCCACCGGATGCCCTCTTGACCGATCGACTTACGGCTCGGGACAATGCACCTTGTCTTCATTCACGACAGGTCACTCGAGCCGCCCGGTAATGTCTGGCTCGATCAGCATCGAGATGAGGGATCGAACGCTCATGCCCACGACCAGCGATGCCGAGACCGCGAAGGATTCTCCTGGCGCCGCCATCCCCATGCGCGCGCTGCACCAGGTCCCCGACCATCTGGGGCGATTTGGCGCCTTCGGCGGCCGGTTCGTGCCCGAGACCTTGATGGACGCGCTCAATCAGCTTCTCGAGGAGTACGAGAAGGCCAAGGTTGATCCCGACTTTCAGAACAAGCTCAACGACTACTTGAAGCACTATGTCGGCCGTCCCTCGCCGCTCTACCTGGCCGAGCGGCTGAGCGGGTTTGCCGGCGGTGCTGAGATTTACCTCAAGCGGGAAGACCTGAACCACACCGGCGCCCACAAGATCAACAACGCGATCGGCCAGGTGATGCTGGCCCGGCGGATGGGCAAGACGCGTGTCATCGCCGAGACCGGCGCTGGCCAGCATGGCGTTGCCACGGCCACGGCCTGCGCTCTGTTTGGCCTGGAGTGCACGGTCTACATGGGCGAGGAAGACATTCGCCGTCAGAAATTGAACGTCTTCAACATGAGGACCATGGGCGCAACGGTCGTGCCGGTGACGACCGGATCGAAGACGTTGCGGGACGCCACCAACGAGGCGATGCGCGACTGGATGGGATCGTCCAGGGAGACGCACTACACGATCGGCAGTGTGGTCGGCCCGCATCCGTTTCCAATGATTGTCCGCGACTTTCAGTCGGTGATCGGCCGCGAGACCCGCCAGCAGTTCCTGGAGCGGCTCGACCGGCTGCCCGACATGGTGGTCGCCTGCGTGGGCGGGGGATCGAACGCGGCGGGCATCTTCTATCCGTTCATCGAGGACGCCGAGGTCGAGCTTGTCGGCGCAGAGGCCGGAGGACGGGGGATGAAGGCCGGCGACCATGCCTCCAGCCTGACCCAGGGCAAGCCGGGCGTGCTGCACGGCAGCTTCAGCTACGTGCTCCAAAACGACGACGGTCAGACTCAGGACGTGCACTCGATCTCGGCCGGTCTCGATTATCCGGGCGTCGGGCCCGAGCACAGCTATTGGAAGGACAAAGGACGAGTCCGCTACGAGAACATCACGGACACCGAGGCCCTGGACGCCTACCATACGACGGCCCGGCGCGAGGGCATCTTGCCGGCCCTGGAGTCAAGCCACGCCCTGGCCCAGTCCTTCAAGGAGGCCGGCCGTCTCGGACCCGGCAAGGCCCTGGTCGTCTGCCTCTCCGGTCGCGGCGACAAGGACGCCTACGAGGTCGCCCGGCTGCGGGGGGAGCCGATTTGAATAGTGGCCAGTGGGTCAGTGGTCAGTGGCCAGTGAAGAGAGGCGAGTGGTGAATGAACCGAATCGACAGTCTCTTCTCACGCCTCAAGAATGATCAGCGTCGTGCTCTGATGCCGTTCGTCACCGCGGGCGATCCCGACCTGGCGACGACCGCGTTGCTGATCAGCGAGCTGATTCAGCGCGGGGCCGATCTGATCGAGGTCGGCATCCCCTACTCGGACCCGATCGCCGACGGGCCGGTCATCGCCGCAAGTTATCACCGGGCCCTGGAACGTGGGGTCAAGGTGGCTCATATCTTCCAGACTCTGCGAACGCTGCGCGCCGAAGGGTCGAAGGAGCTGAACGCCACGCCGCTAGTGTCGATGGTCTCGTATTCGATCATTCATCGGCTGGGCGTGGAGCGCTATCTCAACGAGGCGGCGACCGCCGGTCTCGACGGCCTGATCGTGCCCGACTTGCCAGTCGAGGAATCCGAGTCGTTGATGAACAAGGCCACCATGCGCGGGCTGAAGTTGATCCAGCTCATCACCCCCACCACCCCCCGCGACCGGGCCGTCGAGATCGCCCGGTTGACCACGGGTTTCCTCTACTACGTGTCCGTCGCCGGGATCACCGGCGAACGCAAGAGCTTGCCGGCCGACCTGGTCGACAACGTGGCCTGGCTGCGGACCCAGACCGATCTGCCCATCTGCATCGGCTTCGGCATCGGATCGCCCGAGCAGGTCAAGGAGCTTGCCCCCGTGGCCGACGGCCTGATCGTCGGCAGCGCCCTGGTGCGGCGGCTGGCCGAGGCGGTGAACCGGCCCCGCGTCGAGGTGATCAAGGAGATTGGACAGTTCATCGGCGAGCTGGCCGGGGCACTTCGGGACGCGCCGACTTCATAACTGACGCTCAAACCGGTGGGTGGCCGGAGGAGGAAAGAGCTGCGGTTCTCGTCAGACCTCATAGCTGGCGTGCAATTCGGGTAAGACGACGGGGCTCTTGACGTGGGGCTGGAGCAGGGGAGATAGCGATTCCATCGATTCGGGCTCGCCGTGGACGAGGAATGCGTGTTCGATGTTGCCGCCGGTCTGCTCGAACCACCAGGCCAGGTCGTTGCGGTCGCCGTGCCCGGAGAAGCCGTCAAGGACGTAGACGGCCGCGTTGAGGTCGTACCACTGGTCGAGGATCTGGATCCGCTCGACACCCTCGGAAATCTTCCGGCCCAGCGTTCCTTCGGCCTGGAAGCTAACGATCACGATGGCGCATGACGGGTCGGAGACGACGTGCCGCAAGTGATGGCGGATCCGGCCCGCCTCGCACATGCCCGAGGACGAGATGAAGACCATGGGACCGCTCAAGTGGTTGAGCCGGCGCGAGTCGTCCCAGCTCTGGCAGAATTCGACATATTTCGACCCGAAGTAAAGAGGATCCCGGTCCATGATGCTCCGCGCGTGAGGGGTATAGGCGTCGGGATGGTCGCGGTGGATCTCGGTCAGGCGGTTGGCCAGGGGGCTGTCCACGTAGATCGGGATCGGCCGCACCTTGTGGACGGCGAACAGTTCCTGGAGGCAGAAGACCATCCGCTGGGTGCGGCCCAGGCTGAAGGCCGGGATGACGATCTTGCTTTGCAGCCGCGTGGCCCGGGCGACGATGGCATGGAGTTGCTTCATCAGGCGGTCGTAGGAGTCGAGCTCGCGGTTGCCGTAGGTGCTCTCGGCGACAAGGATGTCGATGTCGCGCACCAGGGCCGGGTCGGGAAGCAGGCTGGTGTTGCGCCGGCCCAGGTCGCCGGTGAAGACGAACCTCCGGCTGCGGCCGTTTTCGGTATAATCGAGCTGCACGATCGCCGAGCCGAGGATGTGCCCGGCGTCGAGGTAGGTCAAGGTCACGCCCGGCACGATCTCGCGTGGGTCGTTGTATCGGACCCGGTCCAACCGCTCGACGACCCATTCCACGTCCAGCAGGTCAAACAGCGGCTCGGGCGTCTCGATGTGCGGATGACGCAGGTGGGCATTGCGCACCTCCTCGCGCTGGATCCGCGCGCTGTCGCGAAGCATGACGCTGGTGATGTCGGCCGTGGCGGGTGTGGTGTAGATTGGGCCGTTGTACCCCCCTTTGACCAGGAAAGGAAGCCGGCCGATGTGGTCGTTATGAGCGTGCGAGACGATCACCGCGTCAAGCGCACGAGGGTCGAATGAGAGTTGGCGGTTGAGGCTGCTAGGGTCGATGCGCTCGGAATCGAATAAACCGCAGTCAAGCAGCAGACGATAGGAATCAATCTCCAGCAGATGGGCGCTTCCGGTGATTTGCCGGGTCGCGCCGTGGAACGTGATTCGCAACCAAACACCCTCCCGACGAGTAGACGACCACGAGATCCGCAACGGAGTCGGATCGCCTGGATGCTCGCCATCGTCTTGATTTCACCCCTGAACCGGGCCAACGCGACTCTGGCCCCAGGCGGCGGGGCATGGCCCGGTCAAGAATCATTTCTCTTCGAGTGACTTGACTTTATCATGCCAGGAACCTGTTGTTTCTTCAAGCCGATCAGGCGATCGCAACCGGGGAAGCGGTCGCGAGTACCGGCTTGGCGGCCAGTTCGGAAGCGGGGCTGAGGGCCACTCCAGGCCGGCCGCCCAACGTCCCGCCGGGCTGTGGCCCTGGTCCGCCGAGACTCAGTTCAACGCTCCATGACCGAACTCCGCAGGAACAATTATTGACCGGCTTGCCCATTTCGGCGTAAAATTTGCTTAGGACCCTCAAGGCAACGTAACTCACGTCCTCGTGAATCAGTTTTCGAGACCCTTCTCGTGTCGGGTTGGTCGACCAGGATCATCCTTTCGGGTGAGGATCGCTCAGGATGGATAGGACGCGCATGATTCCCAAGTCTCATCCACTTCACCGGCTCTTTCGCGGATTGACCGAATCGACATTCATGACCGAGCTGGGGATCGGTGATCCCTCGCTGGTCGGTTATGTGGCCGACTTGCTTGCCAGTTTCGTTCCCAGCCAGATGGTCTGGCGGATCCGCGACAAGCAGGGGCGGCCGATCGTTCATGTCACCCGGATGGTGGCCGAGGCCGAATCGGCCAATGATGACCGGCGGCGCAGCGAATGTCATCGCCACGTCGGCGATTACACCTTGTTCTGGACGGGCGTTTATCCCGAGGCGCTGGGCAGGCTTCAGGGTTCTGAGTCGCCGGACTGCCTGATCAGCTATCAACAGCAGGGAAAGCGATCTTACTACCTGGCCAGCACCCTGAGCACGACGGGCGATCGAGGCAGCGTCTTGCGGCGGTTGAGCGACGAGTTCGAGCTCTGCGCGTTTGGCCTTTCCCGGGTTCGCCGTGAGTGGGAGAAGATTGAATCGGACGGTTCGGCCGAGTCGGGAGAGATCCGGCCGATGTGGGCCTGAATGGGCCTTGCCTCAGTTCGTCGCGAGGTTGCCCAGACCCAAGGCAGCGGCCGCCCCCGAAAAGCCAGGACGTGGAGTGTCGTTCCCAGGCGCATCCGCATACAATGATCAGGCTGTCGGAAAAGGGTCGATCGTGCCGCGTGCTCCGACCCTGGGTCGATCTCTGTCCTGCTCCTTGAGACGAGTGCTCGGCCATGGTGCTTCCCCTCGGCGACCTGCATCGCACCCGCATCACCCCGGTCGTCACCTACACGTTGATCGCCATCAACGTTCTGGTGTACCTCGTTCAAGTGCAGCAGGGCGAGCAGTTCACCATGGCGTTCGCATGCACGCCCTGGGAGATCACGCACAACGAGGACATTGACGCACCGGTGCGCAAGCCCCCCGCGGTCGTCCGCATGATCGATCCGCGTGATCCCACGGGCCGACGGGTGATCGAGGTCGAGGGCCGGCCCGTCGTGATTCCCCACGCACCCAGCCCCATTCCCGTCTGGCTGACCCTCTTCACGGCCATGTTCCTGCACGGCAGCCCGATGCACCTGATCGGCAACATGCTCTACCTCTGGATCGTCGGCGACGACGTCGAGGAAGTGCTGGGCTCGGTCCGCTACATCATCGTCTACCTGGCCTGCGGCCTGGTCGGCTCACTGGCCCAGATTGCCGCCGGGCCCGACTCGTTGATTCCCACGCTGGGAGCATCCGGGGCCATCGCCGGAATCATGGGGGCTTACGTCATCTGGTTCCCGCACCACCAGATCCGCGTCCTGGTCTTCCGGTTCATCACCGTGCTGCCGGCCGTCGTCGTCATCGGCGGCTGGATCCTGCTTCAGGTCTGGCTGGGCGCCGGGTCGTTCCGCAAACTCGGTGAATCCGGCGGGGTCGCCTATCTCGCCCACGTGGGCGGCGCACTCACCGGCATCTTCGTGGCGTTCCTGTTCTACGATCGGGCTCAATACGTCAAGGCCATGGAAGATCACCTGCAAGGCTGGTCGTCGAGCCCTTACGACGGTTATGCGTGAACTCCTGGCGGATCAGGGCTCGAGATCCGAGCTGTTGTCCTCCCCGGGGCCGTAAATCCCGCAAATCCCTCCCATCTTCCGCCGTTCGACCAGGAACAGTCTTGCATGTTATAGTTGAACGGTTCTCAGGACCAAGAGTTCGAGAGGTTTGCCCTCGAGCTTGCGTGGCCGGGAGTGAGTAACGACGCCTGGAGAGAATGAGACCATGTGTGGCATTGCCGGGGCAATCGACCTCAGAGCTCAGCGCGAGTTTCCAGCATCTCGGCTACTGGCGATGACCGGTGCGATCGCCCACCGCGGACCGGACGACGAGCACATCCACATCGAGCCGGGGCTGGCCCTGGGAGCGCGCCGGCTGTCGATCGTGGATCTCTCGGGCGGCCGCCAGCCTCTATGCAATGAGGACGGCTCGGTCTGGGTGACCCAGAACGGCGAGATCTTCGAGTATCCCGAGCTCCAGCAGGAGCTACTGGCACGCGGCCATACGCTCTCCACTCGGTGCGACACCGAGCTCTGGGTCCACCTGTATGAGGACCTGCGCGAGGGAATGTTCGCCAAGACCCGCGGCCAGTTCGCCGTCGCGCTCTGGGACCGCAAGACACGGACCTTGATCCTGGGCCGCGACCGGGTGGGGATCTGCCCGCTGCATTATGCCGAGGTGGACGGCTGGCTGCTCTGGGGTTCGGAGATCAAGGCGCTGCTCGCCTCGCGAATGATCGAGGCACGGCCCGACCGCAAGGGTATCGACCTTTTTTTCAATACCTTCTGCGCGGGGACCAGCCGAACGTTCTTCGAAGGAATCAAGATGATCCCGCCGGGGCACTATCTGCTGGTGCGCAACGGCCGGGTCGAGCCCAAGCAGTACTGGGACCTTGATTTTCCCGACGCCGGCAGCGAGCGCACGCTGGACGATCCGACGCCCCTGGTTGACGAACTGGAGCACCTGATGCGCTTGGCCGTCGAGCGCCGGCTGCGGGGCGACGTGCCGGTGGTCAGCTACATCAGCGGCGGCCTGGACTCGACCGTCGTGCTGGGCCTGAGCTCGCGCGAGCGGGGCTACGCCGTGCCTTCGTTCACGATCGGGCTGGACCGGGCAGGCCCCGACGAGCGGTCGCACGCGGCCGAATCGGCCGCGGCCCTCGGCTCGAGGCTGACAACGATCACTCTGAACCGAGCCGACATCGTCAGCGCCTACCCGGAGCTCATCCGCGCCGCCGAAGGGCCGGTCATGGACTCGGCCTGTGCCTGCCTGATGCGCTTGGCCGGCGCCGTGCACCAGCAGGGATACAAGGTCGTCTTGACCGGCGAGGGGGCCGATGAAGCCCTGGCCGGCTATGCCTGGTTCAAGACGCAGAAGATCCGCAACATCCTCCTCCGCCGGTTCGGGCCGACGATACCCGCGGCGATCCGCAGCCTGGTTCTGGGCATGATGGGCGGAAACCGGGCTCACCTCCCGGACCGGTTCCCGATCCAGGGCGTTCGCACCGCCCAGCAAGACATCTACGACTTGCTCGCACAGGCCCGGTCGTTCCTTTATTCCGGGGACATGTGGAATCAGCTCGGCGATCATTCGATCTATGACGACCTGGGTATCCACCATGACCGGTTCCGCAACTGGGCCCCGCTCAACCAGTCGCTCTACGTCGGATACAAGGTGATGCTGGCCGGCCTGCTCCTCAACGCCAAGGGCGACCGGGTGGCCATGAACTCGTCGGTCGAGGCGCGTTACCCGCTGCTGGACGACGATGTGATCGCCTTCTGCACGACGATCGCTCCGGAGTACAAGCTGCACCGGTTCACCGACAAGTGGCTGCTCCGCCAGGTGGCCGCGCGCACCCTGCCGGCAAAGATCGCCAACCGGCCCAAGACGATGTTCCGCGCCAGCCGGTCCGAGGCGTTTCTCGACAAGAGCCGTCCTCACTGGGTCGATCAGCTCCTCTCCCGCGAATCGCTCGAGGCCACCGGCTACTTCGACCCCGAGGGCGTGGCTCGCGAGCGTGCCACCCTGGTTCGCTACCCGCGAATCACTCCCAAGCGGATTATCATGGACCTGAGCCTCACCTGCGTGGTGGCAACCCAGCTCTGGCATCACACGTTCTTCGGCGGCGGCCTGTGCGATCTGCCAGCCTGGGCGCCCGCTCCGCTCCGCCTGCCGACGCCTGCCAGCCTCGACGTCCTGACTCAGCTCGAGCCCGCCTGCTCGCCCCGAGCGTGAAAAGTCAGACGTTGGGCAACGCCCATCATTTATTTGATGTCGAATTCATGAGGATCAATGAACATGATCGGGCAGAGAATCAGGAGGTGCGTACTCGCAGCCATTGTATGCGCCCCGTGGTATGTTGTCACTCTGGCGCACGCTCAGTCCGATCCACTCCCGTCGTGGAACGACGGACCGGCGAAAGCGACGATCGTCGAGTTCGTTGCGAAGGTGGCGAAGAAAGGTTCGCCCGACTTCGTGCCGCCCGCCGAGCGCATCGCGGTCTTTGACAACGACGGCTCGCTCTGGGCCGAGCAGCCGATTTACTTCCAACTGCTCTTCGCGCTGGACCGCGTGCAGGCGCTCGCACCTCAGCATCCCGGGTGGAAGGAAAAAGAGCCGTTCGCGTTGCTT
>JAFAHT010000168.1 GCA_019237095.1 Planctomycetaceae bacterium | reverse complement strand
CTCCTTTCAAGCAGAGTCATCTTTGTGAAGATCCTTGGTATCGATCCGGTGGGGGGGAAATCCGGTGTCAGTTCATCATTCTTGCCCGAAAAGACGAACCGACACCGGATTTCCCCCGCCCAAGTCCCACTGGACTGCGGGCAAGGTAGGCGTGCGGGCTCATGGTGCTTGGGACCACGAAATGTTTGCACGAGACCTGGGATGGTCGGTTTTCCAGTGCGTCGCGGTCCCCCTGGTCGCTCAGAAGAGCGCAATGGCCGTCAGGGCGGATCGGCTTGCCGATGGCCACAAGTCTTTCATACCCAAGCGATTAGATTGCGTCCCATGACCTTGTTCAACCCCGTTTTTAATTGCCTGACGCCTATAGTCATAAAACGATCAAAAACGCAGGCTGATGAGGGACTGACTCTTCCTGATCTTACTCTTCATCTTTCTCTTTCTCCGTGCAGGCCGCTTGTCAACCAGCCAATCGAAGATTGACAGGCCACCAGGAACTGTGGCGAGCTTGCTTATGGGGGCTCGAGCCAGAGACGGCGGAGGCCGTCAAAACCGTGGAAAAACCGGCCTGACCACCCAAGAAAATGAGTGCGAAAAAGGCAAATTGCGCCTCCGCGAAAATCGGCGCTGATGACACGATGGGAGGTCAGGTCGTCAGCATCCACAAGGCCGTCTCGATCGAGGGCCGGTCGAGATCGGGCAGGAGCGAGGCAAGACGAGAAGTATCGAGTGAGACATCGGCTGGTCGGGGTTCGGCGAGCCTGGCATCCTGCCGCCGGTTGGCGCGGACCAAGTCGGGATCGAGTTCCAGCACCCGGGCTGCCCGCTGCATCAGTTCGTAGCGGCTGACCCGCTCACGCCCTGCAACATGCACCATGCCGCCGGCCTGGTTCTCCGCCAGGCGGATCAAGGTCCGCGCCGCGGTTGCGTAGTCGAGCGGGGTCCGGAATTCATCTTCAAAGAAGACCTGAGGTTCTCCCGCTCTGAGGCTTGCAAGGGCGCGGTCGAAGAACGAGGCTCGCCCGGCGCGTGAGGGGCCATAAAGCAAGGAGATGCGAGCCACCAGCCCCCCGGGAATCTGGAGAACCAGCGGCTCGGCCGCTGCCTTGGTCCGGCCGTAGGCGAGCACCGGGCCCGTCTCGTCGTCTTCGCGATACCAGGAACGCGCGCCGTCGAAGACCACGTCGGTCGAGGTGAAGATCAGCCGGCGGCCGCGATCGCCGCACCATGCGGCGAGCCGCCGGGTTCCCTCGACGTTGACGGCCCACCCGCGCTCGGGGGCCGTTCGAACCTGGTCGGCCGCACTGATCGCCGCGGCGTGTATCACCAGGTCGGGATTGGCCTCCTCGAGAGCCGAGGTCAGGGCAGACCCGTCGGTCAGGTCCACAGCTCGGATTTCCAATCCCGAGCGACTGCCCGTTGTTCCCCGGCTCCAGAGGATGAGCTCGGACTTTCCGGCGCGGAGCAGTTCATGAGCAAGGTAGGAACCAAGCTGTCCACTCGCTCCCGTTACGAGAATCCGCATGATCGCTAGCGTCCTCACCGCAATGGCCAGGCCCTGAAAAACTCTCGCAAGCCGCACTCTCACCCTGCCGATCATAGGCCAACAGGGCCTCCGGGGGAACAACTGATCGCGCACATTTCCTTTCATGTGTGGGCAACGTCGGAGCGGCTGCGATGGATATACGCAACGTCCCATTGAACGACCTCATTCTCGATCCGAACCTCAACTTGAGAGACCGGCTCGACGACTTCACGGTCGAACGATATGCAGACTCCTGGGATCGGCTGCCGCCGATCACAGTCTATGAAGTCGATGGCAAGTGGCTGGTCGCTGACGGCTTTCATCGTCATGCGGCCGCCGTGATGCTAGGGAAACGATCAATTCCGGCCGAGATCGTGGTCGGCAGCTTCACCGACGCACTCGACTTTGTCGCCAGCGTCAACCTTTTTCACGGTCTGCCCTTGAGCCGCTCGGAACGAAGGCGGGCCGTCGAGCTGAAGCTCAAGCTCCATCACGACTGGTCCGACCGGCGGATGTCCGAAGAGCTGGCCGTCAGCCGCGAGCTCGTGGCCAAGATTCGCCGCCAGTTGATCGAAGGGAGCCAGATTCCCAACAGCCCGGGCCGCATTGGCTCCGATGGCAAGCTCTACACGTCGGCGGGCATCCCGCGCGAACAACCTGAACGGCCCAAGGGCAAGCCGGCAGACGAGGACGACAGCGCCGAGCGCGGCCGCCGCGGAATGGGCGCAGCGGCGGCTCCCCCAGGGGAGGCGACCGCACCTACCAAGGCCAAAGGCAAGGGCGGCCCAGCCGACGAGATCCACCGGCAAGGTGGACCTGATTCGATAACAGTCGCTGCCGAGGGCCCCATCCCTGTCGCGGCGCCCACGATCGACGAACTGCTTGACCTGATGTCCCGTCAGGTCATGCAAGTGATCACCTGGACCCAGGCGGATGGGTTCGTGGATAGCTATCGCTCGGCCAGTCCCAACGCTCGCGGCCTCTTCCACGCGGCGGTGATCAAGCTGGCCGCCCGGGCCGATCAATTGCGGCGCAGTTGAACCGGCTGAAGCGGCCCCCAAACAAGAGAGCCGGTCAAACCAGCTCGCACAAGACGCGGTCGGCGAGGAACCTTCCTTCCCGGCTGAACCTCAGCCGCTGACCGTCGTCCTCGAGCAGTCCCTGGTCTACGAATCGCGCGAGCGCCGGGCCGAGCAGCCCATCAAGGCTGTATCCGGTGCGGAGCTCATAATCGTTGCGATCAATTCCGAGCACCGTGCGGCGCAGCATCAGCATGGCCGTTTCCCGCGCCCTCGCCTCGGCGTCGAGCCGCTCGGTCGGCCCTGTTGCCGGTTCACCCGCCTCGATCCTCCGGAGGTAAGCCGCCAGGTCGCGAGTGTTCACCGAGCGGACGCCGTCGACATAACTCGCAGCACCCAGACCGACCCCGAAGTAGGCATCGTTGGCCCAGTACACGAGGTTGTGCCGCGATTCGTGTCCGGGTCGGGCGTAGTTGGAGATCTCGTACATCGACAGCCCGGACAGCGCGAGCCGGTCGATCACGGTTTCGTACATCGCGCGCTCGGTCTCCTCGTCCACCGGCACGACCTGGCCGGCCTGCCATTGTTTCCAGAGATTGGTTCCCTTCTCATAAACCAGGCCGTAACACGAGAGGTGTGACGGCCCCAGCGCAAGGGCCGCCGCGACATCCGCCTCGCAATCCGCCAGGGTCGAGCCCGGAATGCCAAAAATGAGATCGAGCGACCAGCGGGGAAATCGCCCCCGGACCAGTTCCACCGCGCGCTCGACCTCCTCCGGAGCATGGTTGCGTTCCAGAGCAGCGAGCAGGGCCGGCCGGAAAGACTGTGCTCCCAGGCTCACCCGGTTCACGCCCGCTTGCACCAGAAGTTCCACCTTCGCAACGTCCAGGGTGCCCGGATTGGCCTCGACCGTCCACTCACCGCCCTTCGTCAGCGGAAACCAATGGGCAATCTTCGCCATCAGCCGTTCGAGCTGGTCTGGATCCAGGCGCGTCGGCGTTCCACCCCCCACAAAGATCGTGTCCACGACCGCGGGCTGCCCCAGAGTCATGCCCATCTCTCGTTCGAGTGCGGACAGGTACCGGTCAGCCAGGTGGTCGAAACCTGCCACCGACGCGAAGTCGCAATATCCACACTTGTGTGCGCAGAAGGGAACATGAATGTAGGCTGCGCGCGGCCAAAGCCAGGAAGGAAGATCGGTGCGCAAGGCAATTAGCACTTGATGCCATCCGGTCGCGATGTCAAGAAACGGCTTCAACAGCCAACGGGCAGTCAAGCAGATTGAGGATCTTGTGTTGGCCGGCCGGGAAGACTCGGTATTAGCCGGTGATCATCTCAAAAGTCGCGGTCGTAGCCACCACGTCTGTAGCCACCCCCGCTGCCATTACCACCCCGGGTCCGAGGCTTGGCTTCATTCACGGTAAGTCGACGTCCATCATGATCGCGGCCATCCAGTGTCTCGATCGCTGCATGCGCCTGATCGTCGTTGGACATCTCAACGAAGCCGAATCCTCGACTGCGACCGGTGTCACGGTCGATCAGGACCTCTGCCGAGCTCACGGAACCGAATTGTGCGAACAACTCCTCGAGCTGCTCAGAAGTGACAGTGTACTTGAGGTTCCCGACGTAAAGCCGCTTCGCCATCGCAATCGCCCGCTACAGGCTCTCCCCCGGCAGTCGATCGTTGCCACGAATCGCCAAAGATATGGTTTCCAGGATAGTTGACTATATAAATTTCGTTCACACTCTTCAACGAGAAAAAAAAGACCTCGAGCGCGATCGCAGTGGCTCGGTTTGCCAGAACCGATGACTATCGATAGCTCTCATCTTTGGCTGAATTCGTTGCCTTTCCGGTTAGCGCCTGGACTTCTCTCTTCCAATGTTCAAGTGGTTTCAAGCCTTGCGCTGTCTAAGTGGGAATAGGCCGACAGCGTCATCAGCCGCGGGTCGTCGACCGGACCGCCAACGGTAAAGTGGTACAGGCTCTGAAAGCAATCTCCGCTCAGGCTGAGCAAGTTATGAAAGGCGTCGTCGAAGTAACATCCGATCCCAGTGCCGCGGACACCGGCGGCCTCCGCTTCTAGATACAGCACCTGTCCCAGCAGGCCGGATTCCCAAAACAGTCTTCGATACCACCATGCACCTGTGGCACGGATGCTTTCGGCAAATTCGGCAATCATACCGAGGCTAAAGGCGCCGTTGCCGGCAATCTGCTGATGGCAGCTCACCACCTGTGCCTGCTTGTGGAAGTCTCCCTCGACCAGTTCGAACAGTGGCAGGTACTCCGGGCAGCCCTCTGGACGTTTCCAGAGGAAGTCGGCACGGAGCGCGGCCCGTAGGCGCTCGTGAACCGTCGGACTTCGCTCGAAGAAGTACAGGCCTGACGGTAAACGCTGGACCCGGTGCACAAAGATGCCGCAATGCAGATGCGGCGGCCAAGGCCAGACGTCCCAAGGTGGCACTCCGGGCCGTGGCAGCAGCCGGTCAAGCATGCAATAAAATGTTTCGGCCGAGATCGAGGTGATGCCGTCGAGAGCAAGACAGCTCCGGCGCTGCTTGATAAGCCGAACAGCATTGATTTGCGAACAGACAACCGGGGGAGTTGGCCACGCCGCAAACTTGTCAACAATAACCGAGCCACCACGTCTGCCTGTCTCCGTGGCTCTATCCGCCTGCCAGGTCGCCTCGGCGGCAGCATCAATTGCTGACCAGTGGACATGAGCGGGGCTGAGCGAGTTGGCCCGTCCCGCCCAAGCACCAGCATCGAGCACATCCCGCAGCTTCGCTATGTCAACCCCCTCTGATTCCTCATCTTTCCCGGGAGGATGGGAAGGGCCGACGAGCAGAAGGGCGTCGGGATGTTCGCGGTCCTGCTCGGCAATGGCCGAGAAGCTCTCTGGCTGGGCCAGCCCCAGCACGGCGGCAATGGCCGTATCCGAAACATCTGCTATCAGCCTGGCCGACCAACCCAGCGCGGCGGCCGCATAGCGCACGGTGGCGATGGCATGGCCGGCATCGTGCTGGCAATAACGAAAGGCGCGCTCGCCGTACTTCCAGGCCTCGCGCCAATGAATCGAAGACAGGCCCACGAGAAAGGAAGCTGGCGGGAACGACCCCACGAGCTGCTGCGCCGCTCGACCTTCCAGAACGCAGCGCCGCTCCAGGCAGTGGTCCCGGCTGACGTAGTGATAGACGCCGGCATTCAGGCCCGGCATCTCCGGAAGGATTGCATAGCCTTCCGTGGGGTGAAGGTTGCCGCTGGACGGGTTGCATCGCAAGGCCCATCGACTACCCTTGTACTGCTTCAAGGCCGACAGTCCCAGCGCCAGCTCGAACAGCATCGCCACGCTGTTCCGCTCCAGCGGCATGGCAGGGACGGCGCCGGGAAAATAGAGCTCGGCATAGGCCGCGTCGAGCCGGTCAGCTAGAAGAGGAAGTTCGATCCTTTCCGCGCCAAGATAGGTGCGAAAGGGATCAGGCTGAGTGGCCCAGTCCAGATATCCCGGCGACGCGGCGTAGTGGTGCAAGTGATGCTTGGTGCGGCGATGGTAGGCCAGCACGGCTTCGACCGAGTTCTGTTTCTTGGCTTCACGAAGTTCGTCCTCCGATGGGTTCATTTCTCCATCCATATCACTCCAGCTCGACGAGCACGTCGCCTGCTTCGACCTTGACCACAAAACTGCGCACACCCGTCCTAGCTGGCTGACGGGTCACTGCCCCGGTCTTGACATTGAAGTTCGCGCCATGCCATGGGCAGGTGACGCTTTCCCCGTTCAGCTTACCTGTACCCAGCGGCCCGCCCCGGTGAGTGCAGGTGTTGTCGATCGCGTAGAATGTGCCCTCCACATTGAAGAGCGCGATGCTGTGACCATCGGCTTCAACCACCTTGCCCGTTCCCGGAGAAAGCTCACTAGTCTGAGCAACTTTGACGGTCTTCGGCATGATAAGTTCTCCTTATAGTTGCGGTTTTGGGAGCTCGGAATTGGCCATGCACAAAATTTAAATGTGTACCCCACGGTGATCTGTATGCGCCCTCAGCGTGCCTCAAAGCGTCCCAATCCGGTGACCCGTTCCCATCCAGGAAGAAGAGGGCCGCCTTTCTCCCCAGACCTGCCACTCTCGACCTGACAGTTGAGCGCAGAATCTACCCCGAACTCCCCAGGGACTTCGCCTGGCACCCAGATCCTGTGCGTGGCCGATTCCCGATTCCCTGTTCCATCAACTCGGCACGATACCGTCCAGAAACCGGTCCCTGTCCTGATCGTCGCGCACGGTCTCCTGCCGCGCATTGCCGCATGCGATCACATGATAGTGCGCCCTGGGGTATTCGATGCGTAGGCGTCTGGGCATGAGATCGATGACACCAAAAACCCCGGCCCGATGCCAGAAAAAAATAGGCTCTTCCGCTGTTTCGGAGAGTTAGACATCTAATTCAGGACGTAACTCATTGGGTGTCAAGGACTTAAGCTCAGGAAGCTCGCATGTCTGCCACTCCAATCTAAGTCTCAACAACCTCCCAAGTTACGGCGAAAGCAGCGGTGTAACACCCCGAAACAGCGGATGAGCCAACCGATCAAGCGAACGGGTGGATACAACCCGTGTGGTGCTGGTTCCCACGCCGGTCCCGCGCCGTAGCGATGCCTGTCCTGTGGGCTGGTGAGCTGTGCTTTCTCCCTCCGCTACCCTGGGAACCGGCCCAGACCCCGGACACCCAACGCAGGGGGTGCATTCAGCTTCGCCGTGGCGCCGGCGGCGTGTCCCTCGATCCGGTCTGCTACGTCGGCCGGGGCGTCGGCGATCTTCGCCAGCACCGCATCGAACCGTGCCCGGTCGCCGCGGCTGGCCCGCTCCTGAAGGTACTGGACGGTCATCAGGGTCGAGAGCTTCTCGGCGACGGCCGTGCTGATGAACTGGTTGATG
>JAFAHT010000146.1 GCA_019237095.1 Planctomycetaceae bacterium | reverse complement strand
AGGATCAGCGGCTGGATTCGCCTGTTCACCGTGAGATCGTCGAACCCGGCTGCCGTCAGGGGAGCAGATCCGCGACGGAGATCCGCCCGACTTCCCGCCCGTCGATGACAACGGGCACCTGGTCACGCGACTTATAGTCCACATGATCCCGGTAACCGCGTGTCCGGGTGGGACGAGTGTAGACCTCGACCAGGCCCGACCCCGCACGCGGGATTCCCCCCGTCCTGGTCAGATTGATGATCCAGTAAACCGGGATCCCTGCCCGGGCGTAGGCACTCATCTTTTCAACCCGGGCCTGGTTCAAGGAGCCTTTGGTCGCGGCAACTTCAACCACAAGGGCGATGTCCTCAGGACCGGGGTGATGCTTTTTGTAGGTCCGGCTGTTGCCACGGGCCACGGCCACGTCGGGCTCGGGTTCGTCAAATGCCGGAATCCGCACCGGCCCTTCCTGGCGGACGTACCAGCCCGCCGGGACGATCGGCTCAAGTCGATTGCGTGTCTCCTCGGTCGGGAAAACGTGACGCGGATATTTCGGCATCTGGCGTACCAGGATCCCTCCCAGAAGTTCGACCGCATCATCTTCAGCCAGCACGCCGGACTCGACCATCCGATCATACTGGTCAACCGTGATTCGGTACACGTTCGCCGGCGATGGGAGCGGCAAGAAAGAGATCGGCTGAGTCGCTGTCACTGTGGCCATACAGTTAGATCCGAGTAGGAAGACACTGGAAGCCAGTTCGTCTCCACGAAGACACGACCGGCACCTCTTCTTTCTACCCGAAATCGGGCCGGGCGCAGAGGGACGCGCGTTTGATAGCTTACTCGAACAGCCGCATTTGCTGTTCCTGACCTGGAACGAGGGGCCGCCAGAAGGCGGCGGCGGAGACGGGCCATGGCCCCTGGTTCAGCCCGAGCTGGCGACAGTTGACGTGGAAGACCTGACGGATCAGGTCGGCGATCGGTCCCTCGCCGCGCATCCGGACACCGAAGCGAGAGTCATTGAGCCGGCCGTCGCGCGTGGCCCGAATCCGCCCCAGAATCTTCGCCTTGGCGGCCGGCCGATGACGGTCGAGCCACTCCTCGAAAAGTCCGGCCACGGCCATCGGCAGCCGGAGCAGCACATAGCTGGCGTGCGTGGCCCCGGCCCGCGTGGCGGCTTCGAGGATCGAGGGCATCTCGTGCTCTGTCAGCCCTGGGATCACCGGCGCGACCATGACTCCGGTCGGGATGCCGGCCCCGGTCAGGGTCCGGATGGCCTCCAGCTTCGCCGCCGGCCGGCTTGTCCGCGACTCGAGCTGACCGGCGAGCTTCGCGTCGAGGGTGGTCATCGAGAGCATGACACCTGCGGCCTGGTGATGGGCCAGCTCACCGAGCAGGTCAAGATCCCGCGTCACCAGCCGGTTCTTCGTCACGATCGTCACGGCCTGGCGGAACTCGGCCAGCACTTCCAGACACCGCCGGGTCAGCCGGAGCCGCCGCTCGACAGGTTGATAGGGGTCGGTCACACCGCTGCAGCCCAGCACCCTTGGCTTCCATCCCGGCGCCATCAGCTCGCGACGCAAAAGCTCCGGCGCGTCGTGCTTGACCAGGATCCGGGTCTCGAAATCAAGCCCCGCCGAGAACCCGAGATATTCATGAGTCGGGCGTGCGTAACAATAAATACAGCCATGTTCACACCCTCGGTACGGGTTCAGGCTCACCTCGTAACCGACGTCCGGGCTGTCGTTCTTGCAGATCAGGCTGCGGGAGCGATCGGGCAGGAACTCGGTGACAGGACGGCCGAGTGCGGCGAGGTAATCGGCATCGTCCTCCACCTGCTCGAGATCCAAGTCGTGATGGCTGCTCTCGAACCGGTTCGGCGGATTGAAGCCCGCTCCGCGGCCCCGGGGTGGCAATCGATCGCCCTTGCGCATGGCTCAACCTGAGTCGTTCCACCGGGACAGTCAGATGGACGAAGACTGACCTCTTCGTGGGGTATGCTCGCGCTGCAAAGAACATAACACAAGCCGCCTGTACTGTCCAGATGGATACTTAAAGTCAGGTAGTGCAGCTCCAGAGCAATGGCCATCCCCGGTACGTTTCTCAGGAGAATCTGTTAGTTTATAGCCGACGAGGCAAGAGCCGAGATCAGCGGCCCGACGATTCGGGCTGGCTCGGACTGGGACGCTGGGGCCACGGAATTCGCATGCTCATCGAACTGGACGGCGTGACGAAGACTTACGGTAAGGTCGCGGCCCTGCGCGGGTTGTCGGTAACGTTGCCCGAAGGGTCGATCGGACTACTTGGTCCCAACGGGGCAGGCAAGACGACGATGATCCGCAGCCTGCTGGGACTGATCGCTCTGGACGCCGGCTCGGGCCGCGTCCTGGGCATGGACATTCGCACTTCGCGAATGGACATTCGCCAGTCGGTCGGGTTCGTTCCCGAGGACGAGTGCCTGTTTCCCGCAGTCATGGGCGTGCAGTTCGTCGCTTATGCGGGAGAGCTTGTCGGAATGCAATCCAGGGATGCGCTCCAGCGGGCCCATGAGGTCCTCGACTATGTTGGCTTGGGAGAAGCGCGTTATCGGCGAGTCGAGTCGTACTCGTCGGGGATGAAGCAGCGGCTCAAGATCGCCTCGGCGATCGTGCACGATCCGAGGCTCCTGATACTGGACGAGCCGACAAACGGAATGGATCCGGCCGGCCGCGAGGAAATCCTGGCCCTGGCGCGTGATCTGTCGCACGCCAAGGGAATGAGTTTGGTCTTCTCGAGCCACCTCCTCCCCGATGTCGAAGCGGTCTGCGAAGACGTGGTTGTGCTGGGACGGGGCCGGCTGCTGGCCCAAGGGCGCATCGACGCGCTCAAGCAGCCTCACGATCGTCAATTCGAGGTGCGGGTCAAGGGCGATCAGCTCGCGTTTGCCGGCCGCCTGGCCGCCCGGGGCATCGACGCAGCGCCCACGGACGACCACCTCCTGGTGCAGCTTCCCGAGGGAACCAGGAGCACGGTCCTGTGGGAAACGGCCGATCAGGCCGGTGAGCAGTTGCGTGCCCTGCGCCCCAGGCGGAGCACTCTCGAAGAAATCTTCTTGAGCGCCTTGGCGGAACAAGACTGATGCCGATTCTCGACCAGGGATATCAGCACTGGAACGGTCAGCTCAGGGGCCACGCCTGGCGCTGGCTGACGATCAGCCGGCAGGGAGCCCGCGCCCAGCTCAAGAATCGCTGGGTCTGGGTCACGATCATCGGCGCCTGCCTGCCGGCCTTCATCCTTTCCGGGTTTCTCGTGCTCTGGGGCCTTTTCGAGCAGAAATCCAGCCTGTTGACTCCGTTGCTATTCCTTTTCCAGGGCCTTCCCGAGGAGCTCCGGGCTGGCCCTCGAGGATATCGAACCACGTTCTGGACCCTCGCCTTCAACCAGTTTCTTGATATCCAGCTTTTTTTCGCGATGGCGCTCGTGCTCCTGGTCGGGCCCGAGCTGATCAGCCAGGACCTCCGGTTCAACGCAATGCCCCTCTACTTCGCGCGACCTGTGCGACGGCTCGACTACTTCACAGGAAAACTCGGCGTCATCGCCGCCTATCTCGGCGCCATCATGGTCGTGCCGGTGCTGCTGGCCTTCGGCATTGGGTTTGCGTTCAGCCTCGATCCCCTGGTGTTTCGCGACACCTGGCGCGTGCTCGTGGCCTCGCTGGCCTACGGTGCGGTCGTCGTGCTGTCGGCGGGCACGTTGATGCTGGCCATCTCATCGCTGTCGCGAAACTCGCGGTTCGTGGGCGCGATCTGGATCGGGCTCTGGGTGGTCAGTGGAGTCGCCTCGACGGTCCTGAACCAGACCATTCACAAAGAATGGTGTCCGCTGCTGTCTTACACGGCGAACCTGACCCGGATGCGCGACGCCATGCTCGACTCCCAGACCTCGTGGGACAAGGTCGCCGCGCTCTTCCAGGCCGGCCAGAACCAGCTTCGCCAGGCGGCCCGACCAAACCCTTTTCAGCGGCGTTCCGGTCGCGCCAACTTCTCCGTTGGTCCGCCCCCACCCCCTGCCCCGCCCACCGCCGGCGGGAGCTCGGCAACGAATGCACGGGGGCCATGGCAGACTTCCAGTTATCCCTGGCAATGGTCGGCGGCCGTTCTTGCCGGTCTGGGCGTGCTCTCCGTCTGGATCCTTGCCACCCGCGTCCGCTCCGTGGACCGATTGAGATGACATAGTCATTTGAACAAGATTATATCCTATGTTCTGAAACCCCGGGATTCGCCATCTGCCATCTGTCATGTGTCATTCGTCATTCACGAATCGTCCCCTTTCACCGGCGCTCCATTCCTGACCACGCGAGCCAATCGATGACAAGATCCGAACGGAATCCTGAGCCAGATCAAGGCACCGAGAAGCCCACGGCGATCGAGTTCCACTCGGTCTCCAAGTGGTACGGCCACGTGATCGGGGTCAACAACCTGACACTCCGAGTGGCTGCGGGGGTGACCGGGCTGCTCGGTCCCAACGGCGCGGGGAAGAGCACCCTGCTGCAACTGGCGACCGGTCAGCTTCGGCCCAGCCAGGGCGAGGTTCGGGTGCTGGGGCATCGGCCCTGGAACAACGCGGGACTGAACCGGCTGATCGGCCTTTGCCCCGAGCAAGACGCGTTCTTCGAGTGGATGACCGGGCGCGAGTTCCTGACCTCGAGCGCGTTGCTGGCCGGCCTGGGCCGACGGGGATCGCGGGAGGCGGCCGAGCGGGTTCTCGAGCAAGTCCGGATGACCGAGCACGCCGATCGCCCTGTGCGGGGATACTCCAAGGGAATGCGGCAGCGGATCAAGCTGGCCCAGGCGCTGGTGCACGACCCCTGCGTGCTCTTCCTGGACGAACCGCTGACCGGCACCGACCCGGTCGCTCGCCGCGAGCTGATGGACCTCATCCTGGACCTGGGCCGGTCGGGCCGGACGGTCCTGGTCTCGAGCCATGTCCTCCACGAGGTGCAGGCGTTCACCCGGCAAATCGTGCTCTTGAACCGGGGCCGGCTCGTCGCTTTCGGCGACGTCCGCCAGGTCCGCGACCTGATCGACGCGCATCCTCACCGGATCGTGCTGCGCTGCCCCGACTGCCGGGCGCTGGCAGCCAAGCTCGTCCGCTGGGAGGACGTCCTGGGAGTCGAGCTCCGCCGCGACGATCGCGCGATCGTGATCGAGACCCGCGCACCCGACCAGTTCTACGGCCGACTGCCCGGCCTGGCCCTGGAGGCCGATACCCCGATCGATGAAGTCTATTCCGACGATGACAACCTGGAAGCCGTCTTCAAGTACCTGGTAAACTCATGAACCCAGTTGCCTCGGACCCGTCAGGGCCGCACCGGTCCGAACCGGGTCCCAGTTTTGATCCCGGTTTTGACGATTCTTTACTCGATGGGCCAGTCTCGGCTGGCTCCTACGGCAAGGCCACCCCGAAGGATTTTCGCGGTTTGTCCGCGGATTTGGAATGGCCCGTCCGGCTCTCGCGCCGGGTCCCCTTCTCCGCGCTTGCAGCCCTCTTGAACATCACCGCGGCCCGCCAGGTTCGCGGGCGGCGGCTGCTGATTCTGTGCGTACTCCTTGCCCTGCCGATCTTCTTCGCGATCCTTGCCCATCGGTTCGGAGACCCCTACCGGCTCGAGGATGTCGAGGCCGTCTTGATCTTCGGCCTGATCCCTCAGGCTTTCCTGCCGCTGGCCGCCTTGCTGTTCTCGTCGGGGATGGTCCAGGATGACGTCGAGGAGCAAACGCTGACGTATCTGTTGATCCGGCCGATTCCTCGCTGGCTGATCTACCTGGTCAAGGTGGCAGGCACCTGGCTGCTCATCTCGTTGCTGAACGCGCTCTTCACCGCGGCGGCTCTGGTGGCCGTCTACTGGGGCACGGGAGTGCTGGCCCCCGACGCCCTGTTTCAGAGAGCGGGTATCCTCGCCGCGATCCTGTCGCTGAGCTTGTTCGCCTATACCGCGCTTTTCGGCGGGCTCAGTTTGCTG
>JAFAHT010000593.1 GCA_019237095.1 Planctomycetaceae bacterium | reverse complement strand
GTTTGCGGAACCGGCTGGCCGTCCTCTCCGAGGCTTACGCGTACGCTCCGTACAAGGACCGCGTGCTGGCGACTCGCGACTTCGTGCGCGAGTGCCTGATCCAGGCGGCTTCCCACAAGGATCAGATCATCCGGCTGATCGATGACGCCGACAGGGCCGTCGCGAAGTCTGGCCAGACCCCCGGGAAGGATCGCGTGGCGATCCGCTCCGAGGCGCGGCCGCTGCCCAACCCGGAGCCAATTCTTGGCTACGTCGAGCGCGAAGCGAACGGCCACCGGGCCAAGACCGACACGCCGAAGGACTACCCGGTCCAGCTCATGCACGACTTCGCGGCCACCGAGACGGTCGTGCGGCCTTATGCCTACCTGCTGCCACCCAGCTTCCCCGACGCGGTGGCAACACTCAAACGCCACGGCATCGATGTTCAGGAACTGCGCGAGGATATCGAACTCGACGTGGAGCTTTATCGCGTGGACGAGGCCGGCAAGCCGGCATCGTCAGGCTGTGACCGCCAGGACGTTGTGGAGCTCCGCGTGAGCTCGCGCCAGGAAACACGGCGCTTGCCGGCCGGAACGCTCCTGGTCAAGACGGCACAACCCCTGGGCAACCTCGTGGTCTACCTGCTCGAGCCCCGCTCCGAAGATGGCCTGGCCGCCTGGAAATTTTTCGACGGAGCCGTGCAGGCCGGAGGCGATTTCCCGGTGCTGCGCCTGCGCCATCCCGTACCTATCACCACGACTGCCGCGGAGCCGCTGGCCGAAGAACGCAAACACGACCTGCCCATCACCTTCGACATGGCGCGCGGTGGGCAGGGAGGCAAGATGCTCTCCGGCTCACCCGTTTCGGTCACCTGGCTGGACGGTGAATCCTGGCTGCAAATCCGCGAGGGAAAGCTGCACAAAGTTCAGGCGACGACCGGACGGTCGCGCCCATTCGTCGACACGGAGACCCTCACGCGAGGTCTGATGCGGCTACCCACCATTGATGAGAGTACCGCCCGGACGATCGCGGGAGACATGTCGTTCGCTATGGACCCTGACCACAAGGGATTCCTGTTCAACCACAACGAAGACCTCTACTACGCGACTTTCGACGGCACGACCGCGGTCCGTCTGACCGACCACCCGGGCGTGGAACAGTACCCCCAGTTCAGTCCCGACGGCCGTTCGGTCGCGTTCATCCGGGACCACGACCTGCACGTCGTGGACATCGCGGCCCCGCGCGAGCGGGCACTGACGATCGGCGGCACCGAGACATTGCGGCACGGTATCGCCGACTGGGTCTACTTCGAGGAGATCTTTAATCGCTGTTGGCCGGCGTTCTGGTGGAGTCCGGACTCAAAGCGGATCGCGCTCATGGAATTCGATGACGCACCCGTGGGCACGCTGACCATGCTCAATGACACGAACAGTCCTCGCAAGGTTGAGCAGAACAAGTATCCCCGCGCCGGCGAGCCCAACCCAAAGGTCCGGTTCGGGATCGTCGATGCGGGAGGCGGCTCGGTGCGATGGGCCGACCTGTCGGACTATTCGGCCGAGACGTTCCTGATCAGCCATGTGGGGTGGTGGCCCGACAGCTCGTCGGCCTATTGCGACATTCAGAACCGGACCCAGACCTGGCTCGACCTCGTGCAGGTCGCGGCGGCCGACCAAGACCCGAAGCCCCATCGCGTGTTTCGCGATTCCACCAGGGCGTGGATAGCTGATCCCGATCCGATCGCATTTCTCAAGGATGGCAGCTTCCTCTGGACCAGCGAGCGCGACGGCTGGAAGCATTTGTATCACTACGCGGCCGACGGCAGCCTCAAGGACCGTGTCACCACGGGAGAATGGGAGGTCCGGTCGATCGCCCATGTCGATCGCGAGTCGGGCTGGATCTACTTCACCGCGACTCGTGATTATCCGATGTCCACGAACCTGTACCGGGTCAAGATCGGCGGGCCGATTGAGCGGCTCACCCAGGGCGCTGGGAGCTACCAGGTGAGCCTCAGTCCCGACGGCCGGCATTACGTGGCGAGCTGGTCGGATCTGCGCACGCCGCCGCGCGTCAAGCTGCACGCCGCCGACGGCACACTGGTCCGGACCGTGGACACCAACCCCGTGTACAGGCTCAAGGAATATCGGTTCGGCCCTCGGGAACGCGTCGGGGTCCGCACCAGGGACGGCTTCATTCTCGAGGGAGAAGTGGTGCTGCCGGCCGATCTTGACCCGAGCAAGAAATACCCGGTCTGGTTCACGACCTACGGCGGGCCGCACATGCCGATGACCACCGACGGATGGATGGGCGGACGACTCTGGGACCAGGCTTTAGCCAACGAGGAGTTCATCGTCTTTCGTCTCGACCCGCGTACGGCAAGTGGCAAGGGAGCCGTCTCGGCGTGGAAGGCCTACAAGCAGCTTGGCGTGCAGGAACTCGAGGACATCAAGGACGGAATCGCCTGGCTGAAGCAGAGGCCCTACGTGGACGGTTCACGAATCGGCATGGCCGGGCACAGCTACGGTGGCTACATGACGTCTTACGCCATGACCCACTCGGACCTGTTCGCCGCGGGCATCGCCGGCGCGCCCGTGACCGACTGGCGCGACTACGATACCATCTATACGGAGCGGTTCATGGGCCTGCCGCAAGACAACCCGCAGGGTTACGACACCAGCTCGGTCGTCAAGGCCGCCAGGAACTTGCACGGCAGGCTCTTGATCATCCATGGGTTGATCGACGACAACGTGTCGGTGCGCAACACCATGCGGCTCGTCGAGGCACTCCAGACGGCAAACAAAGATTTTGAGCTGATGATCTATCCCGGGTCGCGGCACGGGGTCTTCAGCCCACATTACAGCCGCCTACAATTCGAGTTCATCCGCCGGACGCTGGGCAGTCCCGCAATTAAAAATGGCTCATCAACCGACAGAAAACTGTTGATCAATGTGCGGTGGGAACCATATAACTAATAATAGCGAGCGCCGTGATGACAGTCTTCAAGTTTTCGCGGCGTTCGACGGGTCGCTCTTGGGTGGCCGCGATTGAGGCTTTCCGCGAACCAAGGTCTGGCTGCGGCCTTCTTGAACGACCTGCGCATTCTGATTCAAGATGTGGCGATGCCACGTGACAATGCCACGCCGGCCCCTTGCCTGGGGCTCAAGGGCCTCGATCCGGGAAATCACCTTGATCGTGTCGCCGAAAACGATGGGAAGCAAGAATCTCCATTCGAGGATTGCTAGCAAGGCCATCGTATCAACCCTCGGTGCATGGCTGATCAAACCGGTGGCGATGGCCAGGCCCAAAATGCCATGGGCCACCGGACGTCCAAAGGGTCCGCTTTTCGATAAGTCATGGTTGGAGTGAAGGGGATTGAAGTCTCCCGAGAGTCCGGCGAAAAGCACCACGTCAGTCTCGGTCACGGTCCTTCCCGGGCTTTCCCACTCGTCGCCGACGACCAGTTCATCAAAACAGAGGACATCGAGTGAGTAACGGGTCACGTTGAGCTTGTCCTTCCCCGCGGTTCAATAGCAATCATAAGAAAACCAGGCGTTTGGAACGCGGTTTGAGGGCGATGGAAGCCCGGATTGTGATCAGTCGCGGACCGACCGTCAAGTCAGCCCGCGAGATTACCACGCTTTCTTAGACCAACGTGCGGATCGTTGTGCTTCCGACTGATCGGTCGCGGCTCCGAGTGGACAGGTTGCCCGGAGGGCAGGCATGAATCGTGACATGGCGGAACACGACTCGACGCAAGAGAGGGGAACGAGGATGCCTCGGCCTTATCGTTTTGTCATCGCGGACGACGAAAAACCAGTTGCTGCCGGTTTGCAGGACCAGCTCGAATCTCTGGGCTACGATGTCGTGGCCGTTGTCAATGACGGTCAACGTGCCGTCGAGATGTGCCGCCGCGCACTTCCAGATGCGGTGTTCCTCGATATCGAGATGCCGGGCATGGATGGGTTGGCTGCTGCGCGGCAGATCGCGGAAGACCCCGGAACTCCCGTCATCATCTTGACCGCGCATGGACATCCCAACCTCATCGATCAGGCCGTCGAGGATGGGGTTGTCTCTTACTTGCTCAAGCCAATAACCAACCCCGCTCTCAATGCGGCTATCGAGGTGGCCGTGGCGCGTGCCCGTGAGATCCAGGTCCTTCAGGAAAACGTTGATCATCTGAAGATGACCCTGCGCGAGCGAAAACTCATCGAGCGCGCCAAGGGAATTCTCATGTCCCGCCGCCATTTGAACGAAAATGAGGCGTTCCGGCTGCTCCAGCGGCAGAGCCAGGATCGGCGCATTCCCATGGCCAAGCTCGCCGAGTCGATCATCCAGACCGACGAGCTTCTGGAAGCTCCCAGTCAAACCGGAAACATCGCTCCCCGGCCGATCCGGCGCTCACAAACCGAGACGCCCACCGGCGAATAATGTTTGACGCCGCGTCCCAACTCGGTTAGTCTATCAGTTAGTCCAACTGATAAAATCTCGGAGGGCCGGTAGTCCGTAGGCGGTCTCCGGTCCCCGTTGTGATGCCTCTTTTTCCGTGGTAGCCGGTTGGGAACAAGGACGGTTCGGGTGGTTTCATCTCGGTCAACTTCGAGCAACTCAGCCCGGTCCCAAACTTTTGCGGCCCTCGATTTCGAGGCCCTCTCCCAATCCATTCGTTCGGTCTTGCAGTCCACCGTCGATTCTCCGCTCACGTCAGGCCGATCAAAGTGGGAGCCTGGAATGCCGCTGCAAACTTTCAGTACAGACACTCTTCGATCTGCTCTCGGCAACAATCCACAAGAGCTCGCACAATTCATCGAAGGCCACGTCAATCGCGTTGCCAACGGAAGGATCCGCGACCTTCATGTCGTCTACTCGGAAGATCGGATTGTCCTTCAGGGACGGTCTCGCACGTACCATGCGAAACAACTTGCCCATCAGGCCGTGCTCGACTTGACCGATGGGCATCCCCTTCTGGCCAACCAGATCGTCGTCACCTGACGCGACAACCGAAGAGTCGCGAACTTATTCACAACCGCTTTGCCATCACACTGACACGGGTTGGCCACCGCACAGTTGATTGGCCGACTTCCCTCGTCCTTCTGAGACAACAGACAAACTTGCCATGGAAGTGCGTCTCGAAACCAAGAGGTGTCGTGCGCTCTCTCCCGAAAGCCAACACCTCGCCATCGACCCGGGTGAGCTGAGATCCTTGCTCACCAGTCTGAGCCACGAACTGTGCCGTCCCCTGGTCTCGCTGCGTGCAGGCTTCGATCTTCTGCTGGGAGACGCCTGCGCCTCGGTGACTGTGGAACAGCGCGGGCATCTGCAGACAATGGCCTCTCTCTGCGATGACCTGCTCCGTCTCACACGCGGATATCTCGATTATGCCGGGCTCGTCAACGGATCCCGGGCCGCCTCGTACGGGTCGTTCTCTCTGGGCGCCATCATCCGGGAGATCGATCGCCAGTTCCGTCCTTCCGCTCTGGCCAAAGGGCTGAGCTGGGAAACTGTCGCTGCCGAGCCGGAAGCGCAGGTGGTCACAGACGCCTCGCTCTGCCAGCAGATCTTTGGGAACCTCATTTCCAACGCGATCAAGTACACCCCTGCGGGCGGACATGTCCGGGTCGAGGGTCAGGCCGGAGCCGACGACTGGTGCGTGACGGTGATCGACGACGGGCCAGGCATACCCGCCGAATGGCTCGAGCGGGTTTTCGAGCCGTTCTTTCGCCTTGCGCGCGACGAGCACTCGCGAATCGAAGGTAACGGCCTAGGCCTGTCCATCTGCCGCGAGCTGATCGAAAAGCTTCACGGCGAGATCCTCCTCGACTCCACGCCTGGCGCCGGCACTACCGTGAAGGTGCAGTTCCCGCGTAAGCCCTGCATGTGATGATGACAGGCATAATCGACGCGGCGAGGCCAGCCGCGGACTGCAAGACTCGCCCTACCGAGGACCTGCGCGCTGCAACGAAACCCGGTTCAGCGCGCCCACCGGCGAGTGCCGTCAGGCGATGGCGGAGGCCGCGGCAGAAAGCCGTACGGTCGTGCCTTGGCCGGGCTGGCTCTCGACGGACATTGTGCCGCGATGACGGCGCCAGATGCCCCGGGCGATGGCCAGGCCGATGCCCAAATGATTGGGCTTGGTGGAGTAGAACGGCTCGAGTGCGTGTTCCATGACCTCGGCATTCATTCCACAGCCGTCATCGCGGATTTCCACGACCAGCCAGTTGCGTGGGACCGTCAGCGAGGAAATGGTGATCGTTCCCACTCCCATGGGGAAAGACTCCACCGCGTTGTGAACGAACTGTCGGAACATGGTCAGGAGCGGTTCCACCTGACCACGGATCGGCGGGATTGGGGCCAGGTTCAGGATCCAGCTCGCCGATGGCCCCAACTCGGCCTTCTCGGCGTTCACGAACTCGGAGACCAGTTGATCAAGGTGGATCTCCGCCACGGGGCTTCCGGGCTGATCGACATCGACCGACGTCCAGTCGTGGCTGAGCTCGATCAAACGCCGGGTGATGAGAGAGGCCTCGAGTGCTGTGCGGATGAGCATCTCGATACGTTCCGCCACTTCTTGGGGCTGCTGCACGGGCGATTCGTTCAGAATGCGCAGGATCTCACCCTGACTCACGATCGTGCTGAAAGCATTGATGACGAGATGTCCGACCGCCGATGAGAGATGACCCAGGAACGGCTTGAGATCCAAGTTCTCCATCGCCTTACCTCGGGACCACGTCTGCCGCCATGCCTCGGAGTCGGGCGACACCGACCGATTCCCCCGAGCCGGGCGCGATGCTAGCGAACAATCCTGGCCTCAACCCAATCGGCCAGGTCCCGAACGTCCCCCCGTTCACCAAACTCGGTGATCAGGATGAGCAGCTTCGCTTCGGAGATGTCGATGTCGATCGCAAGCGGAGCGTCTCTTGAGCTCATCGGGGGTGTCGTGACGCGAGATTTGCGATCGGTCAATACTCGAAAGACTACGCTGCCCAGAGGTCCGGCGCGATCATCGACTCCGACCAACGCCTGGAATCGCCGGTCGCCGGGCTTCAGCCTGTAAGCAAGCAGCGTCTGGCTCTGCGTTCCCAGCCCCCGGTCATAGGTGTGGCCACCGAGCTGAAAACCATGGCCATCGACCGTCCGGTCAACGCGCAAGGGCCGGGGTGCCCCGAAGTAGCCGGAATTATCCTGGGCATCGACCTTTCGGTCGGACAGATAGACCACGGCATCACTTCGCGGATCAAGCCGGACCAGGTCGCCGATCGGAACTCGAATTGGCTGGCCGAACCGCGCGGTCGCGACCACCTGTCCTCTCTCGACCCTGGCATCGGTGACCCCGAGGCGCGAGCCGTCGGCGAACGTCAGATCCAGGTAGGAGGAATCATGGCGGGGATAGCTGACCACAGTGGGATCGAACCCGACAGCAACGACTCCTGTCCGATCGATTTCCACCGGCTTGCCGTCGATCTGCAACTTGACCGCTCGATCATCAAGACCAAGAAATCCACCCGTCAAGCGGTCCCCGTTGGCCATCCAGACGACCTCGGTTGACCTGGTCTCGCCAGCAACTCGGTTCCAAAGTTGGTCGAACGCGTCGGATTCGGTCGGGGCGGTCAAGATCACCCCGAGGACGCACTCCAGCGGGATTGTAAGCTTGCCCAGCGCCGACTGAGATTGCACCTCGATCCCGGTGTCGGTCGTGGCTCCCACAATGACCCGCATCAGCCGGTCGCCCTCGGGCAGCAAAACGTGAGCGCCCTCCGGCGCCTGGGTGGGCACGCGGAGGTCGCGAGCAAGCTTGACCAGGGAGCGAAGCGGCACCTCTTCTTCGGCGTCTTCATCCGAGTCGAGCGTGATCCGGTCGGCGGTGATCGCCGTGATCCGCCCGGAGACCGCTTTTCCATCAACGCGCAGGCCGGTGAAGACCGGTTCGGTGGCGGCGGCGGTCTCTCCGGCAACCGTTCTCGACAACGCCGGGCAAAAGCAAACCAGGATCGTCATCAGGCCGACCAGCGATCGTGGTCGGAACGAACGATTGGGACGAGCAAAGGACATGGCGGCTTCAACCTCCTGGCCTTCAGCGCTGGAAGATGGGCAGATAATTGTTGGGGATCTGCAAGATGATGAGCGCCATCGCCGTGCCGTACTCATTGCAGATGCTGTCGGTCCAGTAGCCCGCCGGGGACTGGCGGTGGATCAGCTCGGTGCGGATTGCCGGGAACCATTCGTTCCAGTCCTCTCCTCCCCTGATCCACATCGCCTGGGCCGCGTAATAATGGCCGTAATAGTAGTGGCTGTAGCGGCTGCCCAGCTTGATTTCCCTCATGTACTGGCGCAGATAGGAAATGCCCTCGCGGATCTCCTTGTTGTCGTACTCGCCGGCACTTTGAAGTGCCACCACCCCCGCGGCCGAACGCGGAAACGCGCTGGCCCCTCCCTGGAGCATGTACCGGAAGCCGCCATCGGGGTTCTGCGACTGCTTGACATAGCGAATGCAGGCGTCAACCGTCTCCTTGGGCACATAGAGTCCCGCATTCCGCGCGGCACGGAGAGCGTTGATCTGGCAGATCGTGACCGACAGGTCTGCGTCCCTGCGAACGGGTTGATAGCGCCAACCCCCTTCATTGTTCTGGGTATCGATGATCAACCGGACGGCCTTTTGCAGCTTTTCACGGATCTCCGGCCGGTGGGTCATGCCGTAGGCTTCGGCCAGGAGGAGAGTGCCGAAGCCGTGCGAGTACATGGGCCCATGGGTCGAGGACGACGCCACCGCGATGAAGCCTGACGGGGATGTGTTTTCCATCACGTAAGAGAGCGCCTTGTCGATCTGGGCACCGTGCGGGCCACGGCTGGGGCTCGAGCCGCCGGACATGAAGGCGAGACCGGCCAGGCTGGTCACGGCGATATTTCCGCGGTAGGTGCCAGTGCCGAATGAGCCGTCGGCGTTCTGAGAATGGGCCAGCCACGCCAGGCCGCTCTGGATCGCCTTGTCGGTATCCGGAGTCAGCATCTCCATCGTGCCCTCGGGAACATCCCCGCGTCGCGACTCGCCGAAGGCCCCCACGGATTTCGAGCTTTCCTTGTCCTTGTCCTGGCTGTCCCCCTGGGCCATGAGGCGTCCGCCCGTAAGCAGAGCCAGTACCGCAACGAGCATGGAAGGGAACACGGAGAAACTGCATCGCAGTCTCATGGCTCAATCTCCCCGAACCAGCTTCTGCTTGGCAACCGACAGGTAATAGCGACGGATCAGCTCTGCCTTGGCGGGCAGCGCGTCCTCCTTGAAGGTGTTTTCCATTTCTTGCCGGAGCTCTTCGGGAAGGTGGCCCCAGATATCCTTGCCGCCCGCCGGGGCGTGCCGGTCCGAAGGTTTGGCCGGCTTCATCGGCGGTGCCCCGGCGGCGTTGGCGCCGGGAGTCTGACCGGGCTGGTCGCCCGGCTTCTGACCCTGTTGCCGCACCCTCCGCATGGCCATCGAGCTCGACGAGCCGGACTGCTTCATTTGCTGGATGAGGGTGTCGATCTGCTTGACGATTCGCTTCTGTTTGGATTGGGTATCTTCACCGGTCTCCGGCTTGCCCAGCCGCTGCTCGACGTCCCGCATCTCCTTGATGATCTCGCCAAGCGGGCCGCTTCCCTCGCCCTGCTCACCACCCTTCTTCTTACGCTTCTTGCCGGCCAGTTCCTCGAGCTTGTCGTCGATCTCCTTGTCCTTGCCGTGCAGCCCTTGATCCTTCTGCTTGGTTTTCTCTCCGCTCCCACCGTCAGGAGCGGGCTGGGAGGGGCCAGACGGCTCGCCCGGCTGTGAATGTGACCGGGGCCGCTCTTCTGGGGCTGGCTCGTCCTTGGTCTCGCCCAGCTTCTCCAGCAGCGCGTCGAGGTCCTTGTCTTGGGACGACACGTCACCGGAACCGGTTTTCGCGCGGTCCACGGGCTTTGCGGATTGTCCACTTACTGGCTTCGGCTTGGCCTCGGTCTTGGGCTTGGCGTCGGTACCCGGCTTTGCCTTGGCGGCCGGTTCTTCTGGCTTGAGGTCAGGCTTTGCATCCTTCTCGTGTTTTTCCGGCTCCTTGGCCGGCTTCTGACCCTGACCGGGCTTTTCCAGCTTCTCCAGCAGCGAATCGAGGGTCTCGTCCTGGGTCTTTCCCATGTCCTGAGCCACCGAGCTTGCGCACCAGCCAAGCCCGACAGCCAGGGCGAGGGACGAGATCAGCGAGCGCTTGACAATCATGATCATTCCTCCCCATCGTCCCGTTTCGGTTTGGTCAGATCGCGAACAAGGTCGGCCAGGGCACCCTGGTCGTTGGCCAGCCGCTCGGCGTCCCCGGTCTGCTCGGGTGTCAGTTTCTGATTTCTACGGCGCAGCTCGTCGAACGATTCAGTTCGCTCGTTGATCTCTTGCTGAAGCGTCTTGAGCATCTTGAGCTGGGCGGTCGCCGGAATTCCGTCGCCGCCTCCGGCCCCACCACCTCCACCACCGCCCCCATCACCACCGTCCTGTCCTCCTTGCTTGGCGTCGTCGGCCTTGAGCGAGTCAATGAGCTGCTCAAAGCGGTGAGAGGCAGAGCGAACGGCTTTCTGGGTCTCGTCGTCGGTCTTCATGGCCTGGAGCCGCCCGGCGGCTTTCTCCATACTCTCCGTCGCCCTTTTGAGCGTGAGCGAGAACACGGGAGCTCCCTCGAGCTGTTCGATCAGCCCGCCGGTCTCGTCCTTGAGGCCCCCCTGGACCTGGCCCAGGCCGCGGATGCCGGCGCGCTGGGCGATGGTTAGCTTACCGTTGGACTGGCGACGCATGTTCTCATAGCTCTCGGTGTCACCCACCAGTCTGGCCTGGCGCTCGGCCAGCGACTTGAGTTGATCGCCCATTCTGGCGAGCTGTTCCATGGCCAGCCGCTCCTCGGCCTCCTTGCGGTCGTTCTCGAGCTCTTCCTGGGCATCGTTCAGGTCGGCCAGAGCTTCTTCCTCGTTCTTGCCGGCCTGGTCTCCCTGGTCCTGGTCCAGCTCCTCCTGAGCCTTGCCCATCTTGCCCGAGGCATCGGAGGCGGCTCGACCGGCACGATCGGCACTCAACTTGGCCAGCCGCTGCAACTGCCGCTTGAGCTCCTGCTGGATCTGTGCCTGGTCCTTTGCCAGCTTCTTGAGCTGGTTGCGCCGTTCCTGAGCATTGGGGTTCTGTTTGGCGTCGCGGGTGGCCTTGAGGTTTTGCGCCTCTCGCTTGCGCAAGTCGCGCATCTCGGACTCGGCCTTTTTCAGCTCTTTCACCAGGCGCGAAAGCTCGCGTTCGCGGCGGTTCTGGACGGCGTCGACAAGCTCCCGCAATTCCTGGCGGGCCTTATCCTGCTGGGCCCGGGCCTGACCCATCTGGTTTTTCTCGAGCTGCTCGGCGGCTTCACCCATCTTGGCGCTGGTGCCCTGCTTGCGGCTGTTGCCCGCCGCCTCACGCATGGCGGAAGCGGCCAGCGGGTCGGACTCATCGAGACGCTTGCCGAGGTCGTCCATGCGCTCCACCAGGTTCTGCAAACCCTTGGCAAGATCGGACTGGCGAGCGGCCAGGTTGCCCAGCTCAGCCTTCTGTTCGGGCGAGAGCGACTCGGCCGACTTGCCCATGAGATCGGGTTGGGTGGCCGCCTCCGCGGCTTGCTTCATTGTCTCTTCTTGCTTCTTCAGCAATGCCTGAGCGTCCTTGACCACGCCGCGGTAGGTCTCGAACTCGCCAAGGCCCTCGAGCATCTTTTGAAGCTCGTCCGCAATGGCCTTCTGGTTGGTCTTGGCCTCTGCCAGCGATCGCCTGGCAATATCCTGTGGCGAACCCGACTGCTGAGGCTGAGGCTTGGGCCCGGCCTGGGCCGGCTGCTCGCCAGGCTTCGCATCCTGAGGGCGACCCGCGGCGCCTGCCTGATCCTTGCGATCACCGGGGGGTTCCTGCTTCTGACCGGCCTTGCCCTCGCCCTGTTTGCCCGCTGGCTGGGAATTCGCCGTTTCGTCCCTGGGGGTGGCCGAGCCCGGCGGAGGTTCGGCAATCTGCTCGAGGCTCTTCCCGGCCCGGGTGAGGCCCTGTTCGGCCGGGCCGAGGTGGCGATCGCGGAGCATGTTGAGCCGCTCGAGCATGTTCTGCATTTGCTGCCGTGCTTCCGGATTGGCGATCTTGAAGTTGCGAAGATCGTCAAGCAGGCGCCGGAGTTTCTGCTCCAGCCCCTCGTCGCGGTTGCTCATCCGGCTGCCGACCTGGCGCTGGATGAGCCCCGCGTTGTTCAGATCGTCGCGCTGGGCGCGGGGAAGACGATCGGTACGGGACAGCGTGCGAGTGGCTTCTTCGACCGGAGTGATGGCCTGACGCTGCATGGCGAGAATTCGGGCGATCTCTTCACGAAGCTCGCGACGGCCGTCATCGACCTGGCGAGCCGCGTCCTCTTTCGAGACGATCCGCAGGCGCAGCTCGCGGCTCTTGCCCACATTGGGGCCCTTGATCGAATCGAAGTCGCGGGCGTCGGCGTGGAAGGTGATGATCGAGCCGATCGCCAGTTTCAAGGGCGCCAGGTTCCACTCGTAGGCGATTTCTTGATGCTTCACAAACGCCGGCTGGGCCTGTCCGGGCTCCTCGCCGGGGGCCGACCAGAGCGGGATGGCCACGGCGTCATGCGGCTCGGAATCCCCGGCCGACACCTTGTATAACAGCCGCGCTGAGTGGAGGCCGAAGTCGTCGTCGAGCTCGACCCGGACGGGGACCATGGCATCGGCGGGGACATCGCGATCGGTCCTTGGCTCGGCAATGACGACGCGAGGCGCCTCGTCCTTGAACATGCGGACGTCGTAGCGGACCGAGTCGCGGTTGCGGAATCCCTCGGCATCCTTCAATGCGAACCAGAACGCCACGTTCTCCTTGACCGGGAAACTCGTCTGAAAGCCGGACCGGGCGGGGTTGAACGCGACGCTGCCGGCTGCGGGCTGGTCGCCCAGATAGAGTTCGGCGGCGGCCAGGGCCTTGTTGGCCTGGGCATCGAGCTCGATTCGTGTCCCTTCCAGCACTCGAAACGAGGTCAGGCCCGCGGCCAGCGTCTGGATGGGAATGCCCGTGTAGTTGGGCGACACCAGCCGGATGGTGAGCCGGTTGAGAGCCGGAGGGGGAACCACCTTGACCTCGACGTCCCGGATCGAGCCCACGTCGTCTCCGCCAGCCACCGAGAACTTGAACGGCTGGTTGACCGTCTCGATCCGGCCGTGGAACTCGCCTCCCTCGGCAGCGCGGAGCGGTTCGGTGATCTCCTCACCGTCGATGAAGCTGTAGGTAACCCTGGCCGTTTCCGGGATCCGGTCTCCCGGACGGACCTGGACCGAGAGCGTGAACGAATCGCCCCGGGCGATCTTGAGCGTCGTGCCCGTGTCGCTCAAGGCCAGGTGGGTTTGCTGGGGCCAGCGATCTCCGCCCCAGGGCACGAAGAGCCGCCTCATGGCCAGCCGGGTAGACGCGGGATTCAAGAGGCCGAAGAGCATGGCGAGACTCACGGCCGCCGCGGCGAGGCTGCCCGCACGGACGATCGGGCGGTAGTCGATGGCCTCGCGAAAATCGATCGAACGCGTTTCCTCGATCGCCTGCTTGATGGTCGCCTCACGCAAGGCCGGCGAACCATAACGGTCATCCGAGGGATTGAGGCGAAGAAACTGAATCGTGCTGGCCAGCCGGTCATGGAGCCCGGGCCAGCGCTGTTCGATCCGCAGCGCGATGTCGAGATCGGCGAACCGCACGATCAGAGGACGAAGCACCAGCTTGAAAACCACCCACAGGGCCACCGCCCCCAGCGCGAGCAGGAGGGCCAGGCGGACGAAGACATCGAGGTGGAACAGCCAGTCGGCCAGTCCGGCCAGCAGCACCAGCGGCACCACCCCGGCGATCAGCCAGCTCAGGCCATGAAAGACCAAGAGCCGACGTACCTGTCCCCGCAGGGCAGAGATTCGAGACTCCAGCAGACGCTCGCTCATCGACCCCTCCCAGCCCAGACGCGCTGAGCCTCGGCCGCGGAACTCCTCGGGATGAATAAAAGACTCGAATCAACGGGTCCGGACCACGGCTCCCTCGTCAATCTGTGGTAACCATTCACTATAAGCAAGGATCATACCATCTGCTTGCGTTTTCGGAGAACCCATTCCAGCGTGATCAGCGTGAGGAAAAGTCCCAGCACCGGCCAGGTGTTCCAGAGGGGGATCGGCGGATCGGTATCCAGCGGGACCTTGGACGGTTTGGGCAAGTCCTGCAAGAGCGTGTCGGCCGTCAGCGGCGTGTAGAACTTGCCCCCGGTCGCCGCCGCCACCCGGATCAATTCGGGTTCATTCATCTGCACGCGCTCGAACTCGCTGGCCGGAGCCTCGACGCGGAAGGTCGCCGTCGGGATCGGGCCGTCGAGTATGGGCGGGGGCAGCAGGCGGACGTCGTAATCGCCCTCGGGCGCCTGCGGCAGTGCCCCCTCGAACACATTGCGAGTGCCGGGAACCTGGTTCAGTGTCACTTTCCGCGGACCCAGGCCGTTGCGTTCGATCTGCACGGTAGCCGATCCGACCGCCGGCGCCAGACCGGGATTGGGGAAGCGAACGCGGAGCCGGATCGGCTGCCCGCGCTCGTAACGGCGACGGTCGGTCTGGATCTCGGCCTGGCGCTGGCCGACGAGCTTCGAGCGCGCCAAGAACCGGATCGCCTGGACCCAGAAGCGCCCGAAATAGCGATCGCCGGCGCGGAACCGCCACCGCCAGGTGTCGTCGAATGCATGGAACATCGCCTTGCCCGCCCCGGCGAACTGGTACAGATCGAGCGCGAGTTTTCCCTCGCTGCCAGTGGCCGTGGGATGCTCGGCAAGGACGAGCGCCGCAGGCTTCTTGCGGGGTGCCTCGAAGTACCAGAAAAGATCGGGCAGCCCCTGCCAGATCAGCGCACTGGCGGCCTCGCTCTCGCCGAACCGGAAGATCGGACTGGCTCGCCCCTCCACCGTCAGCTCGGGGCGGTAAGAATTGATGGCGTTGCCCACGGCCGTCGGGTTGCGGGCATCGGCCAGCTCGATCGGCAAGAGCAGCTCCAGCGGTGTCCCCCGATAGGCCAGAGGGTTGAACGACTCGCCCGCCACGAAGAGGATGCCGCCCCCCTTGTCGGTCACGAACTCGGTGAGGTTCTGCATCTGCGAGTGGCTCAGAAAGCCCGGGTCGGCATCACCCACGATCACCACATCGAATGCGAACAGCTCGTCCTTGGCGGCGGGGAATGTCGGTAAGGCAGAGCGGTCTTGCTCGCTGTACTCGGGATCCGAAGAGAGCAGCACCACGCCCAGGTCGATCGTCTCCTCGCGCTCGAGGTAATTCTTCAGGTAGCGGAACTCGTAGCGGGGCTCGCTCTCCACCAGCAGCACCTTGAGCTTCTCCTTGCGGACGGTGACCACGCGCTCGATCCGGTTGTTCTCGACCTGGAGCTCGCGCGGCTTGGGCTCGATCTCCAGGATGAAGGTGCGCTCGCCCGTGGTCTTGGGCCGGTGCACCAGCTCGACCCGCCTGGGCTGGCCGTCGGCAGGGGCTTCGACCTCGGTGGAAGCGAGCTCGCGCGCGGCCTTGGGGTCGGCGCTGGAGGCGTCTCGCTCCATGAGCCGGACCACCACCTTCTGGCCCTGGAAGCCCCGGGCCAGCAGCTTTGCCTGGAACCGCACCGCATCATCGACGAACACGACATCGTCCACCAGCAACTCCGTGAGCTCCAGGTCGCGCGCGGGTTCGGCGCTTCCCAGGCCGATTGTGAACATGGGAACGCCCTTTCGCGCCGACAGCTCGGCGGCCTTGGCCAGCGGTTCGCCCTCGGTGGTCTGGCCGTCGGAGAGGAGCACGATCGCCGAGGGCGGCGCGCCGCGGAGCTCGGTCAAGACCTGCCGGGTGGCGTCCCCGAGGCGCGACTGGCTGCCGGTCCCCTGCACCTCGCGCAGCTTGTCGGCGGCCGGCATGATCTCCGCGGGCCGGTCCACCTCGGCCAGCAGCCGGGCGGAGTTCGAGACCAGGTAGAGCCTGACCTTGTGCTGCTTTTGCAGCTCCTGGATCAAGCGAGCCTTGTCCTTCAGAACCAGCCCCTTGGCGATCTCGATCCGCGTGACGTCCGCGGCCGGACCGTTCCCCGCCGGCGCGGGGGCTGGGCTCGAGGGCAAGGCCGGGGCCGCCGCCTGGCTGGCCAGGGTCTGCAAAGCCGCCCGAGTCTCGGGCCGCTCGTACTGGTCGGCGATCTGCTCGCTGGCCGAGTCGTCGATCATGATGGTCAGGTACGGCAAGCCCGTACGCTCCACCGAGAGCACGGCCTCTGAAATCATGAACACCAGAAGCAGGAGCAGGCAGATCCGGATGCCGGCAAGCAGGTACTTGTAAAAGGCGGACGCCCTGCCCTCCCTGCGATAAAACCAGACGATGAGGGCGGACCCGCCCAGCACGACGGCGATGAGCAGCCATTGCGGCCAGGGCTGCTCGAGCCGGATGCGCGGCGAGATCCCCTCACCCGCCTGCGCGGGGGGCACGTTCAGGGCATCAGCCAGCTTTTGATATATCCAATCCTTCACCGTCAATGAGCCTTATGAAGAGGAATCGTGATATCCAAACTTCCAGGCCAGGAATGTTTCCAGGAGCAAGAGAACAAGCGCTCCGTAAAGCAAGGGCCGGTGGAGTTCGCCGCGGCGGCCCACGGAGGCGGCGCTCTGGCTCAACTCGGGGCTGTTGGTCAGGAGGGAGAAGCTCCAGCCGGGAAGCCTTTGTTCCAGCGCGCTGCGGTCGAGCTTGGCCAGATCGCTCTCGGCCGGGTCCGGATCGGCGGCGAAGGTGCTTTCCACGGTAAGCGGGGGACCGATCCGCACTTGATAAGTGCCCGACAGCTCGGTCTGCTCGAAGTGGAGCTGGCTGACACCGCCGGTTCCTTTCAACCGGGATGCCACAGCCTGACCCTTGGGAGTGACCACCGTCGCGGTCGCTGAGACGCCGGCCGCGGCGTAGGATTGGTCGAACGGCTGGCCGACCCGGATGTTCCGCTCGGCGAGGCGGCCGGCCGCAGCCTGGAGGATCATCTGTTGCATGATCGGCGGGTAGCTATTGTGCAGTGGCCAGCTAGTCCAGCCCGCGTCGGCCGAGGTGGCCACCAGGATCACCTTGCCGCGCGCTCGCGGAGCCTCGATGATCGCGGGATCGCCGCTGTCAAAGGCCAGCGCAACCTGGGCGTTTGAATCCGCCGGCTTGATCAGCTTGTGGTACTGCCAGATCGCGGTCTGCGTCAGCCCGGCGGTGACGGGATCGGACTCGCCGCGGAACTCGGCCACCAGCGGATGCCGGTAGCCTAGCGGATTGAAGGCGAAGGCGGCCGCCTTCTTGGCCGCACCGCCCACGGTCGGGCCCAAGGCGGCCGGCAATAGCCCCTTGCCATCCGCGTAGAGCAGCCGGTTGTAATTGTCGGCGATCACCTGATCGCCGCCGAAGATGATCAGTCCGCCCCCCTGCTTGAGGTAATCCTCGAGTGCCGCGACCTCACCCTGGCTGAACTGGGCCACATTACACAGCGCCACAACGTCGAAGGCTGGCAGGTCGCGACGCGAGAGCTGAGATTCCGAGACGACCTCGGAGCGGATCATGCCCGGCTGACCTGGCGACCCCTCGGTGGGAGCCAGGGCCTGGGCCAGATAGTCGGTCTCGGCCTGGAACGGCTCAGAGCGGAAATGCCCGTCCACCAGCAGCACGGAGAGCGACTCGCGAACGGGCACGACCAGCCAGCGATGGTCATCCAGGGGCAGCGGATCGTTGTCCATCGCGATCTCGACGATGTGGTCGCCGGGAGTGGTGAAGGGCTGGTTGAAGATGATGGGAACGTCCTCGCCGACCGGCAGATCGACCGACTGCTCGGAGCTGACCCGGCCATCCATGATCAGCCGTACGAGCACGCCGTCGGCTTTCGAAGGCCCGAAGTTGCGCATGACCGCCCGCACCAGGGGCGTCGATCCGGCAGTCACCACCGGGGTGTCGATCGTGAGGTCGGTCACCGCTCGGTTCTCGCTGCCCGCCTTGCCCAGATCGATGATCACCGAGCGCGGCCTCCTGGCCTCGAGCTTGGCCAGGACCCGGTCCAGGCCGTCTTTACCCGTCGCTGGCGGCCTGCGCCAGCTTGTGCTCTGCAGGTCGGTCAGAAAGATGACTTCTTTCTGCGGGATCGTCGAGACGTCGAGGACCCGATCGATCGCCTCGAAGGTCGCTTGCAGGTCGGTCGACCCGTGGGTCATGGTGAGCTCGGCGATCTCCTTCTGGACCTCGGTCAGGTTGGGCGAGGGGTCGCCGATGACCACTCGGGGCGGCTCTCCCATCATGATCAGGCTGACGGCGTCTCCTTGACGCGAGTCCTTGACGAGCCGGGTGGCCACATCCTTGGCCAGGTCGAATCGACTTTTGTCGCCCGTGGTATAGCCCATGCTCAACGAGCCGTCCAGGACCAGGACCCGGTGGGTGCGCTGGCCGGCGATCACGTTGCCGAAGCTCTCCAGGAACGGCTTGGCCATCGCGGCGACGATGAGCAAGATCAACAGGGTCCGCACGGCCAGGAGCAGCCACTGCTCGATGCGCACCCGCCGCTGGTTCTTGCGGATCGCCGCCATCAGGAACTGCATCGCCGCCCACGGCATCTCCCGGAACTTGCGCCGGTTGAGCAGATGGATGACGATTGGTATCGAGGCAGCCGCCAGCCCGGCAAGCAGCCCGGGGTTGGCAAACTCGAGCGCCCACAAGAGCGGTGGTGATGACGGGAAGAACATGAGGCTGGTGTCCAGATCCGGCTCTCCAGGGCAATCACACGGCGCGCGCCTCGCGCGAGGCCAGGTAGCTCGAGAGCGGGCCCTCGAGGCTCTGATCGGTGCGCAGGGGAACATAGTCGATGTCGATCATCCGGCAGCCCGTCTTCAGCTCGTCAAGAAAGGCGCCGAGCTCGGCCAGATAGGCGCGCCGCAGCGCGTGCGGCTCGGTGAGGATCCCGGGCAGACCCTCCAGGCCCCGAAACAGCGTGGTTTCCCGGAACGGGAACTCAATCTCCGCCGGGTCGAGCACGTGGAAGACGATGACCTCGTGCCGGCGGTGGCGGAAGTGCTTGAGCCCGGCCATGATCCGGGCCGGATCATCAAAGAAGTCGGAGAAGATGGCCACCACCCCCCGCTTCTTGAACCGTTCCGCCAGGTCGTGCAGTACCGCACCCACGTTCGATTTCTCGCGTGCCGGAGTCACCTCGAGCACGTGGAAGAGCTCCTTGAGGTGCGATGGCTGACTGGCCGGACGCAGGTAGCGGCGGACGGAGTCATCGAAGAGACCCAGGCCGACAGAGTCTTGTTGCTGGATGACCATGTAGGCCAGCGCCGCAACAACGAACTGAGCGTACCTGAGCTTGGATACGTTCTGGCCCGAGGCGTACACCATCGATTCGCTGGTGTCCAGAAGCAGGTACAGGAGCAGGTTCGTCTCCTCCTCGTACTGCTTGAGGTAAAGCTTGTCCGTCTTGCACCACACCTTCCAGTCCACATGGCGGATGTCGTCGCCCGGCACATACTCGCGGTGCTCGGCGAACTCGACGGAGAAGCCGTGGTAGGGGCTGGGATGCATGCCCGCGACGTAGCCCTCGACCACAAGCCGGGCCTGGAGATCGAGCCCCTCGAGGCTAGCCAGCGTTTGCGGATCTAAATAGTTTGGGGAGTTTTCCACTTTGCTCGGCCTCGTGATCATCGATCGGGATCGTCTTGATCAGGCGCTCGACAATGTCGTCGGGCTTCAGGCCCTCGGCCTCGGCGTTGAAATTGGTGATGATCCGGTGCCGCAGCACGGGGCCGGCGACGGCGCGGATGTCGTCGATGGAGACGTGGTAATTGCCGTGGAGCACCGCCCTGGCCTTGGCTGCCAGTACCAGGTACTGGCTGGCTCGAGGGCCCGCGCCCCAGCTCACGAAATCGCGGATGAAGCCGGGGGCGTCTTCCTTTGCCCGCCGCGTGCTCCGCGTCAGCCGGATCGCGTAGCGGGCCGCGTGGTCGGCCACGGGCACCTTGCGGACAATCTCCTGCAGGCCCAGGATGTCATTGCCCGAAAGCACCTTGGCTACCGTCGGCTTGTGGATGGAGGTCGTCAGCCGAACGATGTCCAGCTCCTCGTCCTCGGACGGGTAGTCCACCAGGATGTTGAGCATGAACCGGTCGAGCTGGGCCTCTGGCAGAGGATAGGTCCCCTCCTGCTCGATCGGGTTCTGGGTCGCCAGCACGAAAAACGGGTCGGGAAGCCGATGCCGCTCTCCACCCACGGTCACTTGCCGCTCCTGCATCGCCTCGAGCAGGGCAGCCTGGCTCTTGGGCGGCGTGCGGTTGACCTCGTCGGCCAGCACGATGTGGGCGAAGACCGGGCCCCGCAGGAACTTGAATTGCCGCAGTCCGGTCGCCTTGTCCTCCTGGATCACCTCGGTGCCGGTGATGTCCGAGGGCATGAGGTCGGGTGTGAACTGGATGCGGTTATAGGTGAGGTTCAGCGCGTCGGCCAGCGTGTGGATCATCAGGGTCTTGGCCAGGCCAGGCACGCCGATGAGCAGGCAGTGCCCACGGGCGAAGATGGCAATGAGCAGTTCCTCGAGCACCGCATGCTGGCCGACGATCACCTTGCCCATCTCGGCCTTCAGGAGGCTGAACGCCCCCTTGAGGCGCTGCACGGCGGCCAGGTCGTCACCCTCCAGCGGGTCGACAGAATTCGAGTTGGTGTCGCTCACGCGGAGACCTCCGTAAAGGGGATGGTGCGGTGCGCAGCCCTTGCCGCGACGGCGGGCGTACGCGGCACCTCGGGTCGACGGACTTGTCTTCTCGGTTGCAGGTTCGGCAGATGGCTGGCCACCTTCAGGGAAGAGGGGAAGGCTTGGGATCGGCACCGCCGTCCCGTCGAGCAAGGGCCCAGAGGCCGCGGTACGTTGCGACCAGCACGCCCCGGGAGTCCAGCCTCAGCTTGACATCCGCGATCGTCGCGGAAAAGACGAAACGCTGCACCAGGGCGCCGGTATCTTGCCGCCGGACCACGACGGGCATGCTCTCCAACTCCCCTTCGGAGAGCTCCGAGAGGCTGGGATAGGCCATCACGCACCGGTCGGTCAGCGCAATCGACCAATGCGCGTTTTCCGGTCCGGTCAGGTAGCAGGTCCAGAGCGGCGAGCCGTCGTCCACCGCCAGCGCCCGCAGTGTCTGCTGGCTCACGCAGTAGACCCGCCGGTCATCGCATGCGAGCGCATCGAGCCGGTCGCTCAGGTTTTCAGTGCCCAGCAGCGACGACCATCGCTTCGCGCCGCTGACCGGGTCCAGGCGAATCAGGAGGCGCCCGTCATGCAGCACCAGCACGCGCTCGGCATCGACCAGTACACGGGGCGGGCCGTTGACCGGCATCTCGGCGCTCTCCCGGTAATCCCAGGTGAACAGGCCGCGCCCGAGGTCGAAGTTCTTGACCGTGCGCCGGTCCGGCACCAGCAGCACATGATCCTCGTCGATCGGCACCGGCGCGCTCTCCAGAGCTTCTCCGTCGGCCAGCGGAGCCCGCGCCACCTGCCGCCCGCTTTCGGTCTCGAGCACCAGCAGGCGGTTGGGGTTCTGGACCTGCACGACGGCGCGCTCCGGACCGATCCAGAGTTTCGGATTGAGCGCACCGTCCTTCGAAGTGAACGACCAATCGACGGCTCCGCTCTCGGCATCGATCGCGATCAGCTCTTCATCACCCCGCAGACAGAAGAGCCGGCCGCCAACCGGGTGGAAATCGTGGAAGGCCGCCCTGGCGCCCTCCGGGCCGCCCGCGGGAGGACCGCAGCGGGCAAACGGATCGGGAAGGCGGCGCGAGCGGGAAGGCATGCCGGCAGCGAGCCGCCACTGCTCCGCCCCGGTCGCCGGGTCGAGACCAACGACCCGCTGGGCCGAGGCCGCCACCACCTTCTCCGAGAGATAGCCCACCCAGACCGCGGGCGATCCCAGGTCGACCGTCCAGCGTGGTTCGCCGGTCGCGGGATCGAGCGGAGTCAGGACTGATCCCTCGACCGCGAACGCACGGCTCGATTGCAGCCCCGGAGGCGTCCCGACGACACTCAGAACCCGGACATTGCGGCCGGTCTGCGACTGCACGTGCCAGCGCCGCGCCAAAGGCAGCGGCACCGTTGCCCGGGGACGGTCCAGGGCGATCTGCGCCAGCGGCCCGCGGGTGAGCTTGGCCGATACCCGCTCGCCCAGTGGGACGTCGGTTGCGAGCTCCGGCAGCTTGATCCGCGGATAGCGCGTCTGGAGCTGGAGGTAGGCGTCGCGGGCCGAGACCAGATAGTTCTCCGCCTCGTAAACGTGGGCGAGTCTCCAGAGTGCCCGGGCGCGAGCAACGTCGGGAACCGCCCCCAGGGTGAGCAACCGCTTGTACGCCTGGGTGGCGGCGGCCGGTCGCCCCGCACCCTGGTGAATCTGGCCGAGTTCCAGCAGCGCCTCGGGAACGACCTCGGCCACCGGGAAGATCCGGCTGACCTCCTCGAGCAGGCGGGGATCTTGCTCGCGCAGCCCCCGGTCATAGAGCTCGCGGGCGTTGCGGTCGGACGCGTCGTAGATCGATCGCCCGCGCTGCTTGACGAGCTCCGAGAGGCGATCGGCGATCAGCAGGTCCGCGCGGATGGCGCGGTGGCCGTCCTCCGTGCTCACGGTCAAACCCCGCAGCCGGTCGTCGGTCAGCGCCCGCTCGAGAATATCGATCGCGGCGGCCGGCCGATCGGCTTGCATCTGGATGTCGGCCAGAAGCAACCGGGCCCTCAGCCGGTCGGCATCGGATCGGGCGATCCGCGAGGCGGTCTCCAGGCCGCTGATCGCCGCGCCGTATTTCTTGTCGCTCCGGGCCGCCGCCACCACCCGCAGGAGCAGCCGGAACTCGTGGTCGCGTGCTGCCTCGGCCAGGGGAACGCCGTCGATGGTCTCGGCCGGTCCTGCCCTGCGGGTCGCCTGGTCGTACGATTCCAGCGCAAGCTGGTCGCGGCCGACCGCCTCGGCGGCTCGAGCCAGCCGGTAATGGGTCGCCGCGTGCTCCGGGTTCCGCGCGATCTCGTCACGATATCGCTCGATCAGCCGGCTGTTCTGGCAGAATACGACCAGGGCGTCGGGCTGCGTCACGATCAGGTAGCCGTCGCCGGCCACCAGGTTTCCCCCGGTCGTCCGGTAGATCTCCATCAGCTTGATCGGCGGCTCAGCGCGCAGACCGGAGCCCTGGTCGAGGACCTCGATCCTGTCCCGGGTGGGCCAGTAAATTCGATTCCCCGCCAGCAGGCCGCGGCCGTAGCCTTCGGACTTGCCCGAGTCGGGCCAGGTGGCGGCCAGCTTGCCGGTCTTGACATCGAAGAGCAGAACCCGATCGCCGGTGGCTACCAGCCGACCCCTGGCCACGCCCAGAAGATGAGTGAGCTTGACCTCCTCGGCAATGGGATCGGTCTTCCAGACCAACCGCCCGCTGTCGGCGGCGAACGCGTAAATGGCGGCGGCATCGCTGGGAGCGACGATGACGAGCCCGTCGTGCACCACCGCCGGGTTCAGATCGCGGTCGCTGCCGCCCATCCTTGCCGAATCCTGGCGCGGATAATTCGCGACCCAGCGCACCACTCCGGTCTCGGCCTCGAGTGCGACCACCGCTCCAAGGTTCGTCTGGTAGTAAAGGAAGGGGCCATCGAGCGACAGCAGCCGGTGCCCGTAATCGCTGGCGACGAGTCCAGCAAAGCCCAGCCCCCCCATCGCCATGAAATTGTCAACCTCGGACGACGCTGCCCCCAGGTAGCGCACCCAGCGGTTCGCACCGGTGTCTGCGTCAAAACAGGCGACATAGGTCGCTGTCTGCTCGCGCCGATCGGTCACCGCCACGAACACGTTGCGGCTATCCGCTACCGGCGTCCCCTCGAAATTGACCGACCGGTTGATGCGATCGGCGGGGCGGTTGGGCAGGATCAGGTCGCTGGATTTTTGCAACCAGAGCAGCTTGCCCTGCGTGCTCCAGTCGAGCGCAATGATGTAGCTGCTCGACCCGCCCCCCCGGTTCGGATTCGCAAAGGGCGAGGGTGTCGCGGCGCCCATGCGGGCGTAGACGCGATTGCCGACCGCGGTCAGGGTGTAGCGGGGAATCCCCGAACTGGTCCGGTACGCCTGGGGCACAGTGGTATCGGGATCGTACTTCCAGGCCGGTTCGATCGCCAGCGCCACGCCCCCCTCGCGGTTGCCAGGCCGATCATTCAGATTGTACGCAAGCACCCGCGTGCCATCGCCCACGATGACCTGGTCTCCCAGCACGATCGGGTAATACCCGAGCAAGCGGTCCAGCGGCAACGCAGGGTTGGAAGACATGCCGCGGGGAAAACCGTACGAATAGCCGGACCGATTCGACACGATCCGCTCGAGAGAAACTCTCCACTGTAACGACCCGACGTCGATCGGCTCGGCCACGACCCTGGTGCGTGAGAAGGCGCCTGCGAAGGTCGGCCAGCGGCTGTCGGGCTGCGCCGGAGGAGCAAGATGGTCGGCGCGAAGCGATTCTTCCAGAATCTTCGCGTACGGCCCCTTTCGCCCGGTGAGCGCGCCGGAAGCCCCAGGGAACCGATTGCTGAAACTCTCCAGCTCCTGAGCAAGCATGAGCTTCTCGCCGGCGGCGGCGCGGCACAAGAGCTTCTTGGCGGCGATCCGTGCCAGATCGACGCTGGGATCAGGATGGACCAGACCGAACGCGTCATCAGGCCGGTCCGGCACGAGCGGGCGGTACATCGCCAGCGCCTCTCCAAAGCGTCCATCCTGGAACGCCAGGTCGCCCAGGAGCTCGAGTGCCTCATCGCCCCAGGAACTACAAAAAGTGAGTTCGACGACGCGCCGGAGCAAGGCGGCGTCGCGCCGGCTCTCCCCTTCCCGGAACCAGCGCTCGGCCAGGCTGTCCATGCGATTACGGTAAATCGCCCGCGCCTCGGGGGGGAGCTTCGCCAGCGACCGATGGCAGTAGGCCCTCAGATCCACGAACAGGACGAACTCGTCGGAGGTCTGGTCAACGGTCCCGACCTTGTCTTTGGGAAGCTTGGCGACCTTGTCCCCGTACTGGTCGATGATCCGCTGGTAGATCTCGATCGCCTCAGACCACTGGCTGTCACGGGCAAGGCTGGCCGCATTCCGGAGCAGGGTTTCGGCCTTCTCGCTGGAGTCGGGATAGAATTTCGACGCACCGTGGCTTGGTCCCTGACCACGCGCGACCCCCTCTACCGAGATCAGCCCGCAGACCAGCAGCATTAACGATAAAACCGGATACGCCAGGGCTCGCGCTCCGAAGCCGGACCGGAAACCGTCGCCTCGCTGCCCGTCCCTGCTCAATCCAGGCAATCCAGCCCCGCTTGCCGGGAACGACTGCAATTCACCGCAAGATGAACCACGAGAGAGTGTCAACCTGTCGATCTCCCTTCCTGGAGCCATGATCGATGCCGGAGCAGGCTGGCAGTCCGTTCTCTGAATGATCCTTCCCTCGCGGGCGGGAGAAGATTCGATGATGGAAAGGGAAATCATTCGCGTTAAGGATCAATTGGACACCAAACCATCCTCCACATGCAACCGCAAATCCGGTACCAAACAGTGTCCGACTCCCGATGACTCCTCCAATAGGTTACGACGAAGTTTCACCCATAGTCACACGTGCCAAGAGATTGTGCACCTTCGCCCTCTGTTCAAGCGATGTTCTACTCTCCACTGGACCGACGATCTTCCGTGCCGACCCGGAAAACGACTCGCCGCCACCCAGCAAGCCATGTTTCCCCACCTTGCCGGCAGAATTGGCCGTCTGAAGCGTGCTGACAGACGTGGGCCCGGGCACTTCTCATCAACGGTTCTGAATAACGTAACCCACGTAGAATAAGAATGTTCCACCCGCGGCAATGAGCATCGACTGACCCAGGCCGACCTTCCCCACCAGTTCCGAGGCGATTCCGAACGGGAGGATGATCATGCCCAGCACCTGGAGCAAGCGGCCAATCCTGTAGCGCAACATGGTCGTGCGGCGACTCCGGACTACTTCACCTGCGCCGGATCGATCGCGACCGATCCCAGGTCCGTCACCTCACCGGCGCGGATCGTGACCGCCCTACCCTGAGCCTTCTTGGCTGGGTCGGTGAAGCCGACGTAGCCGACCCTCTCTTGCCAGAGCACCAAGTTCTGTTCGCCGGCCGGCACGCCTTTGATCTCGAACGCGCCATCGGCACCGGTGACTGCAAAGAAGGGGTGGTCGAAAACCATGATGTAGGCCTTCATCCACGAATGAATGTCGCAGGCCACGACGATCGGCCGCCGCTCGGCGACCAGCTTCACCTCGATCTCCCCTTTCGGAGCCATGATCTGGTTGAACGGCGAATTGGCGAAAGCGGCGTAACGAACGTTGTGATTGACGGGGTCGCTGGACTTGATCACCAATGTCTGGTCTTGATGAATGGCCAGGACATAGGGCAAGAACTCGCAATTCTTTTGGTCGAGCTCCGCCTTCGGGCTCCTGGTCAGCAGCTCCTTGACAGCCCCTGGGTTGGAGCCCTTGGGCTTGACCAGGTAAGCAAAGCCAGAGACCACGCCTTTGGTCTTGGGATCGACGACCAGCTCGCGGTTGGGAATTGCCGCTTCCCTGGCGCAGATCTCCGGATCCTTTTGTGCTCGCCCCTTCTCGATCAGCGCCCGGGCAGGGGGAACGTCGCTTCCGCCCCAGACCAGACGGCCCTTGATCGTCCCGTACTCACCCTGCGCAGCTGGCGTCACTCCCAATGACCCGACGGGCAGATTCGCGGCAGTCGCAAAGCGCGCGCCCACGGCCACAAGCATCAAGCCCACGGCCCCCAGCCCGCCGGAACGGAAGATCCATCGCATGGCTACCTCGATCGAGAGAAAAAACCCGGGCCACCTCGGGAACCAACGTTCCTGAAGAGGTGGCCCCGGGCAGGCTCAGCCAGCCGGTCACGGCACGACGAACATTATTCCGCACGCAGGCGGGACTGTTCGACCTTGAAGTCCTTGACCACCGAATCGTTGGCCTTGATCACCACCTCGTCGCCGGAAGGTGCCGTGACGAAGCCGCCCTTGTCCACGGCTTCCTGCCAGACCACGACCTTCTGTGTGCCGGCGGGAGCATTCTGGATCTCGAAGTATCCCTTGGCGTCAGTAACCGCGAAGTAAGGATGATTGAAGACCATCCACCAGGCCTTCATCCAGGGATGGATATCGCACGTCACCTCCGCGGGTGTGCGCTCGGGGTCCGTCGGTGTGAACTTGGTGCTGGCCTGCGGGGCGAGTAACTGATTGAACGCGCCGGACGCCTTGAGCTTGGCGTTGATGTTGTGGTTCACCGGATCACTCGACTTGAGCGCGATCGTCGAGTTGGCCAGGACAGCGAGCACGTGCGGATCGAAAACGCACTTGTTCTGGTCGAAGACGACGTTGGTCGCGGCCGCGGCCTTCTTGGCCTCGTCGCTGACGCTCGTGGGCTTGTTCAGATAGACCAGCACATTCTTGACGCCCTTGGTGCCGCCATCGACCACCAGCCGCTCCGAAATCAAAGGCGCGTCCTTGGCGCAGACATCGGGGTCCTTGGCCGCCTTCCCTTTTTCAAAGAGGACCTTGGGAGGCTGCGGATCACCGGCGAAGGTGACCTGGCCCTTGAGGGTGCCGAAACCTTCGGCCTTGACCGGCGCGGCCGCCGCCGGCGCGCTGGTCGCCGGCGTGGTTGCGGCGGAGGGAGCGCTCGATCCCGGCGCGGAAGCCGCCGAAGTCTTGGCCGCGGGATTGGAACTCACGGTCGAGTCCGGCACGACCACTGCGTCGCTCTCGGTGCCCTGGCCGCCACAGCCGAAGAGAGAGGCCATCAAGGTGACTCCCAGGCTCAGGCCCAGGGTCGCCGGTTTGCGCATCCAGCTCGTCGTCATTGCAATTCTCCCGGTGTCTTCACTCAAATGCTTGTTATCAGGCAAATACGAGGGCCGGAAACGGAGCCGGCCTTCCCCAGCCCTCGTCGATCCGGCGAGGGCGTCCGACTGACAGAAAGGAAATCCTTGCCCGTCCCGAGGCAGAATCCGCGCGGTCAAGCGCGGAGCTCGTACGGGCAGAGGATCCTCTCGTCGCTTACTCGACAGCCCCGGTGGGCTTGGTGGCCGCGGTAGTAGCAGGCTGGGCCGCCGGGGCTTTGGCACCGGCTAGCTGCTGCTCGACCACGTTGGTGTAGTTTAGCAAGGTATCACGGATTGCCCGGACCATCTCGATCGGCTGGTTCTCGAAAGTCCTGGGCACTGGTAGCTGCGGTGCCCCGTGGGGTACCACGTTTTGCGGCATCGCGGTGTAAGGCACCAGCCGCTTGGGATTGGCGATCCACATCTCGAGGAAGCCGGGACGGAACCGCGTGGCGACCTGCCTCAGGTCGGGACCGTTGACGACCTGCTCGCCACCGGTCGGCTTGTACTGGCCGATGGCATGACACTGGATGCAGGGCGAGCCCTTGTTGGCCATCATTGACCAGCCGGCACCCAGGTAGTCGGGATGAATCGTGTTCCGCTCGGCGATATAGCCCACCTGCTGCTGGGGAATCGTCTGGTAGGGGAACTCGGCGCCGTCCCGGGCCGCGAAGTAGTCGGCCAGGTCTTCCGTCTCGCGGGTCGGGGTGCCGACGGCCTTGCCATAGTGGAATCGCGGCATCCGGAGCTGGGCGGCCGGCCGCATCGCGTAGGGGTCCCGCAGGAAAAGGGCAAACCAAGGGGTCTGCACCTTGTTCCCCTCGCGGACCAAGGGGGGAGGCAGGCGGTTCCAGAAGGACTCGAAGCTGGTGCCGGTACGCTCCTGTGCGGCGGTCGCGTACAGCCAGGCAAAGTTGCCGCCGACCGCGGGCGTCTTCTGCACTTTCGTCTGATCGAGAGTCACGTTGTCGCCCACGTTGAAGGTATAACCCCGGATCGTGACCGGTTTCCAGAGCTGGACGGTCAGCTCATTCTCGAACAGGCCAATCGGCATGCCTTCGATCGTGACCGGCTTGCCGTCGTCCTGTTGCAAGGCCAGCTCGGATTCGATGTTGTCGGCATCGAGCTTCTTCTTGGGATCGTAGGTTAGTGCGGGGTACAGCTCGGCGAGGAAATCGTTATTGCGTGCCGTGTAAGACGACCTCACGTTGGACCTGAAGTCCGTGAAGGCGTCGGCCACTTTCGTTCCCTCGGAAAGAGAGAACTTGGGCATCTCCAGGACATGGCAGCCCGTGCAATTGTACCGAATGAGCACCTTGCCGCCCTTCGCCAGCGCGGTCTGGACATCGTTGTAGTTGGCCTTGGCCAGATACCTGTAGCCAACCTTCTCGCCCGTCAAGCCGAGGATAAAAGTCATCACCTCCTCGACGGCGGCCGGATCGTTGGCCCAGGCGAACTGCGGCATCCGCAGCCGGTCGTCCCAGGTCTTGTACTTCTCCTTGTCCTTCAGGTAGTCGTAGCTGCGGGGACGGTGCAGCTTCTGGTACAGGAAGCCGATGCGGGTTTCGTGTTCGATCTGCTCCTGATAGAAGCGGTCGGTCCCGTCGCGGTCGCCGCTGGCCTGCGGCGGCCGATCCTCCAGGTACTCTCGGATGTGGCCATAGTCCAGCCTGGTCGGGCTCTTGATGCCCCAGTCATTGAGCGGGGTGCCGATCGGCTTGGCGTTCTCGAAACCAGGGATCGAGTGGCAGCCAAAGCAACCCAGCCGCGAGATCGTCTTTTCTCCCAGAAAATAGAGCTTCTCATCGGTGCCGAGCTTGCCGACGAACTGGTCGACCTCGCTCAGTGAGACCGAGAGCGTCTTGCCGTCCCGGTTCTTGTAACCGCCCTTGGTCACGTAGAGCTTGACCAGGTCGTCGAGGGCCATGGCGACGCTCTTGTCCTCGATGGGCGGGACCTCGACCCGCACCGGCCAGTCGCCGGGAACCGAGATCAGCCAGGAGGCAATGTCGGCGGCGTCCTGGAAGGTGAACTGAAGCTTGGGCATCAGACTCTTGGGATGGTACTTCTCGGGGTTCTGGATCCAGTTGGACAGCCATTTCTGCCCCTTGTCGGACTGGTCTCGGAACTTGGCGGCGATGTTGCCGAGGTTCGGGCCGTAATCGGCCTGAGCATAGGTCCGCACCGATTCGGGGAGGTTCTTGGGATCGTAGGTCACGGCCGGGTCGGGCTTGTAGTCAGGATTGATCGACTTGCGGTCGGCCACCTGGACGGAACCGGCTTCGTAGGGCCGATGCTGGTGACAGGCCAGGCATCCCTTCTGGAGGAAAAGCTCCTTGCCTCGCCTGGCGTCGGTCTGCGCTGGGGGTGCGACGAAGTCTTCAGGCGGCGTGCTCCTGGCGAACAGGTAATGGGTGATCGCCTGGATCTCGGCGTGGCTCTTGGGCAGGTCGTCCTTGCTGTCGTTGTTGGTCAAACCGTAAAACCGCGGCATCCGCGTATCGGGCCGGAAGGCGTGAGGGTTCTTGATCCACTTGAGTACCCAATCCTTCGTGACCTTGGATGCGACATGGCTGAGATTGGGGCCGACCGTCCGCTCGTCGGTCAGGTCGGGTCCAAAGGAGCCCTCGCCGCCGATGGTGTGGCACCCCGTGCAGCCATACTGCACGATCCGCTGGTAGCCGGCCTGGAGCTTCTTGGCCTGGGGGATATCGGTGATCTGATGGTGGCACTTCACACAGCTCGATTCGATGAACCGCTGCGGCAGCATGGGATAGTCCCAGTGATGGATCGCCTGCCAGCCGTACTTTTCTTTCCAGTGCTCTTCTTCCTCGACGTTTGCCGGCGTATGCGAAGCAAACGTGAAATCCGTACCCGAGCCCTGACCGCCGTGACAGATGGTGCAGCCGAAATCGTTGATCGGATGCGGGCCGTTGCCGTCGAGGTAGAGCCCGGCGGGCGACACCTTCCCCTTGACATCGACATACGTCGCGCCCGAGGTCAGGAAGGGGTGGGAAGCAAAGACCTCGGGCATCGGCTTGCCGCTGGCGTCCTTGTCGTAACCCACCTTATCGATGCCCTGGTGGCAGGTGGTGCAACGATCATAGCGAGGAACGTCCTTGAAGTTGTAGTTGATCGTCAGATTGGGCAGGCTGATCTGCATGATCTTGGTCGGTGGGGCGGCCATGTCGATCCCGGGCAGGCCACGGAGCCAGGCCAGCAGGCCGAAGTACTGGGCCTCCTTCTGATCGAGCAGCCGCTGGACCCGGTCAGCCTCGCGGGTCAGCTTCTCGCGCTCCTTGACCAGGTTATCAACATAGCCTAGCAGCTTCTCCTTCTCATCTTCTTTCAGCTTGAGCTTGGTCTGGGATTCCTCGAGCTCGCGCGTCAGCACAAGGAGCTGCTGCTCGGCCTTGGCGACGGTTGTGTTCAGGTAAACGCGCGCCTCACGCTCCTGATCGCGCTCGACCATACCGTCGTACAGGCTGCGCAGGCTATCGAGCTCGGCCTTCTTGAACTTCCGCTCGGTGTCGAGCTTCTCGGTCTTTGCCTGGAGTCCCTTGAGCTCCGTGTCGAGCCGGTTCAGGTCGGCCGCGCGCTGGGCCGCCCCCTGCTCGGCCTCCTTGATCTTCCTGTCGAACTCGTCGATCTGATTCTGGACATCGCCTTTCCTCTTCTCGAGAGTCGCCTTCTCGACGGCCTTCAGCTTATCGCGTTCAACGACGTGGAATTCGCGCTGGACTTGCTTCCAAGGGCGTAAGTGGTCAGCCATGATCATCCAGATGATCGACAGTGTCATCGCGATCGACGAGATCGCGAAGATGATATGGAGCGTGGGCTGACGTCTGTAGGTTTCCTCGGATGCTGGCATGTTCGTCGGTCCTGTGGTCTCGGTCGAATCGCCCCCGAGGCCGGCGGGCGGGGTTAAGGGGGCAGCCGGCTCAGAGTCTCCGGGCGGTCGTGTGCCACCACGATTATGTTAGATATTGAAGAAGTACTCGGGAATAGCCACCAGGTATTTCAGGTTGATTGTCCAGCGCAGTACCATCTTGATCGGCAGGCTAGCCATGAACAGGAGCAGGATCGCCAGGGTCATGTAGCACAGAAAGCCAGCCTGCTCGGCGTATTTCTTGAAGAAGAGCCGCCTCATCAGCTCGGGGAGAATGGCAAAGTAAAGCAGGCAGAGGATCAGGCCGGGGGCCTCGCGGACC
>JAFAHT010000428.1 GCA_019237095.1 Planctomycetaceae bacterium | reverse complement strand
TTCGAAAAACTCGTCAAGCGCCATTAAAGGATTCCTTTCAAAAAGGTCCTCCGCATCTCCCGATCGCTCTGCTCAAAATGGGATCGGAGGTTCCCATCATGAAATCTACTTCTTTCGCCCATCATGAAATCTACTTCTTTCGAAGGCCAAGAGTCAAGGTTCCGCCCGGAAAGACTAGGGCTTTTTGAGCAGCTCAAGTGAGGTATAGTGTCCCCGGAACACGCAACCGTCTGACGATATCATGCTCAGCAGCAAGCGAAGCGAGTCCGCTGGAGAGTCGGGTAGGGCGGCGGTCCAGAGCAGGGAGCTGACGACCTACCCCGTGAGCTGTCCGCCGATCTCTTCGGCTTCGGAAGTGTCTCCGGAGATGGATTCTGCGATGACCTTCTCCGCGAGTGCGTCGAGATGTTCGCGAAGCGCCTCATCTAACGCGACGAACTCGGGCCAGAGTTGGTTGACGAAGGACGGGGGGATTCGCACCATGACCGTGTTCCGGCGCTGTCGCGAGTAGCGATACGGGCGCAGCCCATAGCGCCGGAGCAGTGCCAGGAAGAGCTTTCGCGACCAGGTGTTATCGAGAGAGAAGCGATACTCGGTTGGCGGATCCGAAAGTGTCAGCGATGCAAGGCGCTCCGAGACCCGCCGGAGAGCGTCGGCCGCTGCGTTGCGCTCGCCATCGGTAGCCGCCCCAGCATGAAGAGCCTCGATGCGCCGGATCTTGTCGAGAAGCTTCGTGTGCTCGTCCATTGGATTTTGGATTAAGGAATGCCGTTGCGTATGGCCGACGACCAAGCCCAGCGGACCGGATCGCCGAGGATACCACTGTCAGCGCTCAGTCCTCCCCTCGATCAGAGCCTTGAGCACTTCATCCGCCGCCTCGCGATCGTCGACCTCGCGACGGCTCCAGCGCTCCAGCACAGGGGCCACGGCGATGGACATTTGCCCGAACCGATCCGCCAATTGCTGCTGGACCAGCCTCAGCAAAGCCCGACGATCGCGTCGTTCCTCGGGTCGCCGAGTGGGGAGGGACTCGACGACCCCCCAGAGCTCATCCAGCCCCCAGCCCCGGCCGCCACTGGCGCGGAGCACGGGGACCGGGCGGCAGCCGGGGAGGTTGAGCAGGTCGCGAACCTCCGACTCGGTCCGCTCCGCCCCGGGCAGGTCGGCCTTGTGGACGACGACCACGTCGGCGACCTCCAGCAGCCCGGCTTTCTGCCACTGGAGTTCGTCTCCGGACTCCGGCTGAACGAGGAGGACCACGACGTCGACCAAGTCCCGGACGGCCGTATCCCCCTGACCCACCCCGGCCGTCTCCACCAGCACGACGTCGAAGGGAAACGCTTTGAGCGACTTGATCATGAGGTCGATGTCGTCGGCGATGCCCTCATGCCCCTCAGGGGCGGTGACGCTGCGGATGAAGACGCCGGCATCCTCGGGGTGGCCGGGCATGCGGACGCGATCGCCCAGGAGGGCGCCCCCGGTGAGGGGGCTCTCTGGGTCACAGGCCAGGACTGCCACGGTCCGCCCGCGGCCGCGCACCACGCCGATCAACTGACCGACCAGGGTGCTCTTGCCTACGCCCCCGTTGCCGGTGACGGCCACGACCCGGGAGGGACCCGGATTGCGGGGGAGCGCAGCCCGGATCGCCTCCCGCTGCTCGCCGCGGGCGATCAGGGTCAACAGCCGGGCCAGGGCCGTCCTGTCGCGCCGGCGGAATCGCTCCAGGAGCGGCTCAATCGTGGACACGGCGCGGCTGCTCCCGCAAGAAGTCCGAGATCTCGCCCAGAGGGATCCCAGGGCCGAAGACGCGGACGACGCCCAGCTCCAGGAGCTTGGGGACGTCCTCGGGGGGGATGATGCCCCCGACGATCACGCCGACGTGCCCCAGATCCGCCCGAAGGAGCAGCTCCAGCACCCGCGGGACCTGGGTCATGTGCGAGCCGCTCAGGAGGCTCAGGCCCAGCCAGTCGGCGTCCTCATCGGCGACGGCGCGAACGACCGCCTCGGGGGTTTGCCAGAGCCCGGCGTAGATCACATGGAAGCCGGCGTCGCGCAGCCCCCGCGCCACCACCCTGATCCCCCGGTCGTGGCCGTCGAGGCCGACCTTGGCCAGGATGATCCGCACGGGCTGGGGTTGGAGCGTCATGAGTCCTCCGCATATAGGCAGGGTCGGGCCGGGGCGGCCCCGGGTTACCAGATTGCGGCGCCCTTGTCCCGGCCGAACACGTCGGCCAGCGCGGTCATGACCTCGCCGACCGTGACTCGGGCCCGGGCGGCGTCCAGGAGCGTCGGCATCAGGTTCGTGCGCCCCAAGGCGGTACGCCGGACCTCATCCAGCACCCGGCGCACATCGGCCTGGTCGCGCCGCTCCTTCACGAGGCGGAGAGCCGCCACCTGCTCCCGCTCCACCGCGTCGTCGACGACAAGCAGACCGATCGGTGTCTCGTCCCGCTCCTGGAACGCGTTGACTCCCACGACGACCTTGCGCCCCGCGTCGACCTCCCGCTGGTAGGCAAAGCTGGCCTCGCCGATCTCGCGGCGGAAAAAGCCGGCTTCAATCGCCGCGATCATGCCCCCGAGCCGGTCGATCCGCTCGAAGTAAGACGTCGCCTCGCGTCGCATCCGCTGCGCCAGGGCCTCGAGGAAGTAGCTGCCGCCGAGCGGGTCGACGGTGTTCGTGACGCCGGTCTCGTAGGCCAAGACCTGCTGGGTGCGCAGCGCCAGGGTGGCCGCGTGCTCTGACGGCAGCGCCAGCGTCTCGTCCAGGCTGTTGGTGTGCAGCGACTGGCAGCCGCCCAGGACGGCGGCCAGGGCCTGGTAGGCCACGCGGACCAGGTTCACCTCCGGCTGCGTGGCCTGCAACGAGCAGCCGGCCGTCTGGGCGTGGAACCGAAGCCTGCACGAGGCCTCGTCCTGTGCCCCGTAACGCCGCCGCAGGGCGTCGGCCCACAGCACGCGGGCCGCCCGGTACTTCGCCACCTCCTCGAACAGGTCGTTGTGCGCGTTGAAGAAGAAGCTCAGCCGCGGCGCGAAGTCGTCGACCCGCAGGCCGCGGGCGAGGCACTGGTCGACGTAGTGGAACCCGTCGGCCAGGGTGAACGCCAGCTCCTGCACCGCCGTGGAACCGGCCTCGCGGATGTGGTAGCCGCTTATCGAGACCGGATTCCAGCGGGGCACGTGCCGGGTGCAGAACTCGATCAGGTCGACCACCAGCCGCACGGAGGGCTCGGGCGGGAAGATGAACTCGTTCTGGGCGTGGTACTCTTTGAGGATGTCGTCTTGGGTCGTGCCCCGCAACCGGCGCAGGTCCAGGCCTTGGTCCTGGGCGTGGGCGAAGAAGAAGGCCATGACGACTATTGCCGGGGCGTTGATCGTCAGGGACACCGAGACCTGGTCGAGGTCGATGCCGTCGTAGAGCTGCCGGACGTCCTCGATCGTATCGACCGCGACCCCGAGCCGGCCGACCTCGCCCTCGGCGTGGGGGTCGTCGCTGTCCAGCCCCATGAGGGTGGGCAGGTCGAAGGCCGTGCTCAAACCGGTTTGGCCCTTCTCGAGCAGGAAGCGGAACCGGGCGTTGGTCTGGCGGGGCGTGCCGAACCCGGCGAACTGCCGCATGGTCCATAACTGACTGCGGTACATGGCCGCGTGGACCCCGCGCGCGAAAGGAAACTGGCCCGGGTAGCCGAGGTCGGATC
>JAFAHT010000274.1 GCA_019237095.1 Planctomycetaceae bacterium | reverse complement strand
GAGTTCGACCAGTCCCCCACCGTCACCAACGCCGTGCGAAGCCTGGCGACCGAGGGCGTCCTCGGCGCGGTCCTGACCGGACTCATGGTGCTGGTCTTCCTCCGCGACTGGCGAAGCGTCATCGTGGTCGTTCTGAACATCCCATTCGCGATCTGCGGGGCGCTGGTGGCCCTGTGGCTCACGGGCCAGACGATCAACCTCATGACCCTCGGCGGGCTCGCGCTGGCCATCGGCATCTTGGTCGACGAGGCGACCGTCGAGATCGAGAACATCCACCACAAGATGGAAGGGACCCGCTCGATCGCCTCGGCCGTGCGTCAGGGGAACCTGGACACGGCGGTCCCCCGGCTCCTGGCGATGCTTTGCATCCTCGCGGTGTTCCTGCCGTCGTTCTTCATGCAGGGGGCGGCGCAGGCATTGTTCGTCCCGCTGTCGCTTGCGGTCGGGTTCGCGATGGTCTCTTCCTACCTGCTGTCGAGCACGTTCGTGCCGGTGCTCTCGACCTGGCTCCTCCGCAACCATCCCCTGCCCGACGGAACAGGTCGGCGAATCCTGTTCGAGAGGACGATCGACGCCTACGGCTGGGCTCTCTCTCTTGTCGTCCGCTGGCGGTGGGTGGTCCTGCCGGCCTATCTGGCTTTGGCCGCGGTCGTCGTCATCGGCGTCGGACGAAGCCTGGGTCTGGAGATCTTCCCCAAGGTGGACGCGGGGCGGTTTCAGCTCCGGATGCGCGCACCCACCGGAACGCGGATCGAGGAGACCGAGAAGCTGGCGCTCGACGTGCTCAAGACAATCCGGAACGATGTGGGGGCGGACGACGTGGAGATCTCCATCGGCTACATCGGGCTCATCCCGTCGAGCTACCCGATCAACGCCATTTTCCAGTGGACGGGCGGGCCGGAGGAAGTGGTGCTCCGGGTCGCCCTCAAGGAGGGGACGACCGTCGCGGTCGAAAGCCTCAAGGAGCGGCTCCGCACCATCCTCGCCGAGAAGATGCCCGAGGTGCGGTTCTCGTTCGAACCGGCCGACATCGTCAGCGAGGTCATGAGCTTCGGCTCGCCGACCCCCGTGGAGTTCACGGTCAACGGCCCCAACCTCGCGGAGAACCGGGCTTACTCCGAGAAAGTCCGTGCGGAGCTGATCAAGGTTCCGTCGCTTCGCGACCTCCAATTCGTCCAGGCGCTTGACTACCCGACCGTGAGCGTCCAGGTCGACCGCGAGAAGGCTGGCCTGAGTGGTGTCTCGGTCTCCGAGGTCGCCCGCTCGCTGGTGGCGGCCACGTCGTCGAGCAGGTTCGTCGTCCCGAACTACTGGCCCGACCCCAAGACCGGCATTGGCTACCAGGTGCAGGTGGAAATCCCCTACCAGGTCATGAACTCGATCACCGAGGTCGAGACTATCCCGATCCAGAAGGCTGACGGCGATCCGCTGCTGCTCCGCGACGTGGCCAAAGTCAGCCCGGGGACCATGCCCGGCGAGTACGACCGCTACAACATGAAGCGTGTCGTGAGCCTGACCGCGAACGTTTCTGGCGAGGACCTGGGGCGGGTCGCGGGCCACGTCGACCGGGCGATCGCCAGGGCGGGCGAGCCGCCCAAGGGAGCGACCGTCGAAGTCCGCGGCCAGATCGCCCCGATGAATGAGATCCTGCGGGGGCTTACCGTCGGGCTGGGGATGGCCATCGTCGTCATCATGCTGCTCTTGACGGCAAACTTCCAATCCATCCGCTTGGCCCTGGTTGTAATGTCGACCACGCCCGCGGTGGTGGCAGGGGTCGTCGTCGCGCTCTGGTTGACCAGGACCACGGTAAACATCCAGTCGTTCATGGGGGCGATCATGTCCATCGGCGTCGCAGTGGCCAACGCGATCCTGCTGGTCACCTTCGCCGAGCGACACCGCCGTGAAGAAGGGGCGGAGTCGGCTCCGGCGGCTGTGGCAGGGGCTCAGGGCCGCCTCCGGCCGATCCTGATGACGAGCTGTGCCATGACAGCCGGTATGATCCCCATGGCCCTTGGCTGGAGCGAAGGGGGCGAGCAGACCGCGCCTCTGGGGCGGGCTGTCATCGGCGGCCTCGCCGCGGCGACCCTGGCGACCCTGGTCGTGCTTCCCACCGTCTTCGCAATCATCCAGGGCGGCGCGGGACGCCGGTCGGCGTCGATCGACCCCGCCGATCCCGAGAGCTCCCTTTACGACCCAGAGCTCTGGGCCGGTGCCGCGCATGCCGGTGCCCCAAGCAACGGGGAGCCAAAGGGTCACGAACTGACCTTCACGCATCAAGCCGCCGAACCGTCAAATTCTACGGGACCCGAACGGCCGTCATAAACTGCGAGCCACCCCGGGCGCCACCTCGATTCCCTGGCGGCACCCTTTCTGCGGAGTCAAACCATGCGGCAGTCGATCCTCCGAAATCCCATCGGCCTCGTGGCGCTCGTCGCCCTCGCGACGGCCACCGCCGGCTGCGGCCAGGCCACGGCGGTCAAGGCCGACCACACGACCGGACCGGCCGTCACCCACGTCGAAGTCGAGAAGCCGGTGCGGGCCACAATCCGCCGGTCCACCGAAGAACCCGGGCAGATCGAAGCATACGAGGTGACCCCGATCTACGCTAAGGTCTCGGGCTACGTGCAGAAATGGAACGTGGACATCGGGGCCAAGGTGGTCAAGGGTCAGGTGCTCGCCGTGCTAAGCGTTCCTGAACTCGACGCCGAGGCCGAACAGAAAATGGCCACGGTCGAGGAGACCGAGGCCAAGCTCGCCCAGGCCAAGGCATCCGAGGAGGTGGCCCAGGCCAACCTTGCCAGCGCCCAGGCCAAGCTGACCGAGGTCCAGGCCGGCACCAGGAGGGCCGACGCCGACCTCGCCCGCTGGCAGTCCGAGTTCAAGCGCGTCGAGCAACTCCACAATGAACGGGCGCTGACCGGGAGCCTGCTGGACGAGACCCTCAGCAAGCTCAGATCGTCAGAGTCGTCGCGCGAGGAGGTCTCTGCCCAGGTGAAGACGGCCGAGGTAGCCGTCCGGCAGGGCCAGGCCATGCTCGACAAGGCCCGCTCCGACGTGACGGCCGCCGTGGCGACCATCAAGGTCGCCCGGTCCGACGCCCGGCGCGCACGGGCCCTGCTGGACTACGCCACGATCGTCGCCCCCTACGACGGCGTGATTACGCGGCGCAACGTCCATGTGGGTGACCTCACCGAGCCCGGCACACAGGGCCAGCCCCTGTTCATCGTGGCCCGCGATGATTTGGTGCGAATCACCGTGAGCGTACCCGAAATGTATGCCACGGAGGTCGAGGCCGGCGACCGCGTCCTGGTCCGCCTCCAGGCACTCTCGGGCCGGGACTTCGAGGGAAAGGTCACGCGGACCTCCTGGACGCTTGACATCAAGAACCGGACGCTGCGCACCGAGATCGACGTCCCCAACCCCAAAGGGACGCTCCGCCCGGGCCTCTACGCTTACGCCAACGTCGTCGTCGAGGAGCATGCCGACGCTCTGTCCGTCCCCACCTCCGCCCTGGTCCGCCAGGATTCCAAAACCTATTGTGTCGCGGTAAAAGACGGCCGGACTGCCCGGAAGCCGGTCGTCGTGGGACTGGACGACGGCACGCGGGCGGAGATCCTCTCTGGTCTTCAAGGCACCGAGGCGATTGTCAGGGCTTACGCCTCGTCACTCGCGGACGGACAATCCGTCGCGGTGATCGAGCCGGAGACGGCCAAGGTAAAACCATAACGATTCTGCTGACTGGGCTGATTGTGTCGCCTACGCATAAGGCTTACTTATTGAAGGATTGGGCTGGCCATTCCCGAAGATGAGGGGGACGAGGGCAAAATTTGCGAGGCGGAACGCTTATGCGGCATCGGATGTCGAGACGGCCCAAGTACGACCACGGAGGGTCCCCGAATGCCCTGGAGTATCCCAAGGACGACCGGCTTGACGCCCATTTGCCAGGTCATCGTCGTTTGCATCCTGATGGATATCGGGGCAGGCCAGGCGCTGGCGCAGGTCCCGAATCGCGAAGCACCGGCGCCCGTGTTGCCGCGTCTCGGTGATGCAAGGACACCCGCTCGGACACAACAACCAGGGGATGCAACCCTCCCGCTCCCGTTGCCCGATGACGCCGCTTCACGACGCTCCCTCCCGACACAGTCGGCCGTTTCCGCTCCGTCCACAAGCCCGCGGGAAGCCGAGACTTCCCTCCCGAGAGGGGATGCGACGCTCGGGATGCAATTGATCCCCGGTCAGGTCCTGGCGCCAATCGACCTGGCGGGGGCGTTGCGATTGGCGGGCGCACGCGACCTCGACATCGCCATCGCCCGCCAGCAGGTCTGGCGTGCCATCGCCGACTTGCAACAAGCCCGGGCGCTCTGGCTCCCCTCGCTGTTTCTCGGCCCGACCTGGTATCGTCTCGACGGCCAGGTCCAATCAATCAGCGGTCAGGTCATTACCACGAGCCGCAGCTCGTTGTTCCTCGGCGGGCTCGCCGCGTCAGCTAGCAGTTACGCCGCCGCCCCGCCAGGAAGCGGCTTTCCTCCCCTGACCGGATTGTCCTCCGTCCTGCGGTTCTCTGATGCTATTTTCGAGCCGAGGGCTGCCAACCGTATGGCTGCCGCTAGCCAGGCCGACCTCCAGACGGCCACGAATAACGCCGTGCTCGCGGCGGCCGAGGCCTACTTCAACCTTCTCCTGGCCAGCGGGCTCCTCGCCATCGAGCGCGAAGCCGCGGCCAACGCGCGCTTGCTCGCGGAGATCACCGCCTCCTACGCACGCAGCGGTGTGGGGCTGGAGGCAGACCATCAGCGGACCCTCACCGAGCTCGACCACCGGCGCGGCAACATCGAGGACGCGGTCGGTCGACTGGAAGTAGCCTCGGCCAATCTGGTCAACCTCTTGGTGCTCGATCCCAACCAGGTTCTTGCTCCGGTCGAACCGGCCGAGGCGGTCTTCCGGCTCCTCCCCGACGGGACTCCTCTCGACGAGATGATCGTCCAGGGGCTGCGTCAACGTCCCGAGCTGGCCTCGGCGCAAGAACTGGTCCA
>JAFAHT010000166.1 GCA_019237095.1 Planctomycetaceae bacterium | reverse complement strand
AGGCGAACCAGCGTGTGTTCGGGATGCGTGGTGACGTAAAGCGAACCCGACATGCCGATGGCGAAGTCGTCGGCACAGAGGCGGGTCGCCGCGATTTCGATACCCCCGGCGGAGCCGTCCGGTCGGATTGGCACGCGGACCATCAAGCGGCGTCCGGAGACGGTGATCCACGCCCAGCCCTCGCGGATCTTGATTCCGTTCGACCCCGGCCATTTGGGAATAAGCGGCCTCAGCCGATCGCCCTCAAGCCAGACGTCCCAGCGGCCAGGCTGGCCCAGATCGATTCCCAGGATATGGCCGATGCTGCTCTCGCAGGCCAACAGTGTGCGCCCATTCGGATGCAGCGTGCACCCGTTCATGAAGGTGGCGTCCGGAAGTTCACACCATTGCCGGACGGCGCCGCCCCGCTCGACTCGCCAGATGTAGCCCGGTCTCTCGTAGAGCGTGCCCCCGGTCGCCCAAAGCACGCCGCCGGCATCAAACGCAAGCCCCATCGGTGGCGCCGGCACCTCGGCGAATGTGGTCGTCGCACGTGTCGCTGGATCGTAGCGATCGATGCGGTTGTGCGAATAGACGGTGACGAATACCGCACCGTCTGCGTCGATCGCGAGGTTCTCCAGGAACGCGGGCGCTTTCCACGTCGCGACCGTGGTGGCCCGGCTAGGAGCAAACGTTCCCCCATCGTGATCGGGGTAATACTCTTCAGTCGGCGTGACCATCTGAATCCCTCCCATACCGTCGTTGCCTTAATCGAGCCAAGTTGGCCATCGCACCTCTGTGCTCCACGGCCACGAACGCCAGGGTGGCCTGTCAGAAACTTGCGTATGCATGTAGATGCCCAAAGCTTACGCCTCGTAGGCCAGCCGGGCAAGGTCGGGAAGGCTCGCCAGTAGCCCCGACCAGGCCCCGCCCGGCAGGCGCGACCGCAAGTGGTTTTGTGCGCCAAGTCTGCTGTTCCCGCGAGATCCACTCGGACATCGGGTAGGCATGGAGGAGTCCCGTGCCCGGGAAGCGGACCTTAGCGTTTGGTCGGGTCCGGGCTAACACGGATAAGCTTCTTGCCGAAGTTCTCGCCTTTCAGCAGCCCGATCAGTTCGCGGGGAGCGTTCTCCAGTCCATCCGTGATGTCTTCGCGATACTTGACCCGGCCTTCCCGCAGCCAGCCGCTCATGTCGGTGATGAAATCGCGGAACTGGGAGCCGTAGTCAAAGACGATGAAACCCCGGAAGGTCAGCCGCTTGACGAGGATATTCCGCATGAGCAGCGGCACGCGGTACGGTCCGGCTGGCAGCTCGGTCGCGTTGTAGTGTGCGATCAGGCCGCACACAGGGATACGGGCAAAGTTGTTAAGCAGCGGCAGCACCGCGTCGAACACCGCCCCGCCGACATTTTCAAAGTAAATGTCAATGCCGCTGGGACAGGCGGCCTGGAGGCGCTCGGCCAAGTTGGGTTGGCGGTGGTCGAGACAGCCGTCGAATCCGAGTTCCTCTCGGACGAAGCGGCACTTCTCTTCGCCTCCGGCGATGCCGATGACGCGACACCCCTTGACCTTGGCGATCTGTCCCACCACCGAACCGACTGCCCCTGAGGCCGCTGCCACGACGAGCGTTTCTCCAGGTTGCGGTTTGCCGATGTTGAGCAGGCCGGTATAAGCGGTGAGGCCCGGCATCCCGAGCACACCGAGTGCATACGAAATGGGGCCGAGGGCCGGATCGACCCTTTGCACTCCCTCGCCGTCGGACAGCGAATACTCCTGCCAGCCGGTGCCCGCGACAACGATGTCCCCTGCCATGTAGCGCGGGAGATTCGACGTCACGACGGTGCAGACGGCGCTGCCTTCCATGACCTCTCCGACTTCGACCGGCTGCGCGTATGAGGCTCCGGCGTTCATGCGACCGCGCATGTACGGGTCAAGGGAGAGATAGACTGTGTGCAGCAACATTTGGCCTGGGCCCGCTTCTGGAACGGCGGTCTCGACCAGTTTGAAGTTGTCTGGGCTCGGCTCGCCGCGCGGGCGCGAGGCCAGAAGGATCTGGCGGTTCTTTTCGACTGTCACGGTTCCTCCTTGGGCACTCCAGTCGAAGTGCCCGACCTACGTTCGGGGTTCAGATTGATGCAAGTGCTTGCCGCCCGTGCGACCAGGCTGCCGGCCTGGTCCTTGACATCGCACTCGACGTACCCCAGGGTGCCACCTGCCTTCACGACCCTGGCCTCGGCAGTCAGGGTTGCCTTTCGAACAGCACGGAGAAAGTTGATCTTCAACTCGATAGTTGTAAACGTCTCGCCCTTGCCCAGCGTAGCAGCGTAGGCGTACCCCATCGCCGCATCAGCCAAGTCGCAGTAGACGCCGCCGTGCAGTGTTCCCATCGGGTTGTGGTGGCGATCATCGGCCTCCATCTCAAAGACCGCATGGCCTGGTTCGACGGACTTCATTGTGAACCCAAGCAAGCGGGCAATCGGCGGTGGGGTTCGTTCGCCGGGCATGATTTTCTGACCTTGTTCAAGCATGGTGGTCCTGTGAGTTACCTCCGCGTCACCGGCTACCGGCACCGAGGCAATTTCCTCTCCCACGTCTTGACCGTGTCGGCCAGCGCCCGCCAAAGGTCCAATTGCAGATCGAGCCAAGTGCCCTGCGTCCTGGTCCGAAGGGTGACACGAGAGGCTGCAAGAGTGAGCTCGGCCGCGAAGGTTTCAAGCAGGGCGTCTTGATTGACGGGAGTCCTAAAGTCTCCACTCATGTGTGACCTCGTAGAGATGGTTGTTTGCGTGAACCGAGGATGCATCAGGAGAAACGGACCTCGCTGATGTCGATGGAGACCATCAGAGGATCGAGTCTCGGCCGGGAGTCCGTCCCTCGGGTATAGGCGCGACGCCGGCTCGGCAGGCGGATGCCGTCCGCTTCGATATAGTCGTACACTAGCTGGGCCGCGTCGAAGCCGCCCGCAACGTCGACATTGTAGTCGTGGCGTCGGAGCAGGAGGTCGTCACCGAAGAAGA
>JAFAHT010000281.1 GCA_019237095.1 Planctomycetaceae bacterium | reverse complement strand
CGAGGGGCAATCGCCGATGACCGGGGATTCGAAACTCCGGGCACCTTGGCGGTTCCTGCTCTCACCCCCGCGGAGACGCGGTTGAAGGCGGATGTGTCGTGGCTGGCGGCGGACGCTCGCGAGGGCCGTGCGCCGGGGACCAAGGGTATCGAGGATGCCGCCCTTTACATCGCCGAGAAGTTCAAGCGGTTCGGACTCAAGCCGGCACAGGGTGCCGACGGCTACTTCCAGAAGTTTCCCCTGACGGGCCGGCCCCGGCTGGGAGAGCCGACGGAACTGGCGATCCTGGAACCCGATGGCAAGATCCTGAAGGCCGAGCCCAAGACCGAGTTCAGTCCACTGGCAATCGGCTCGAGCGGTTCCGTCGATCATCTGCCGATCGTCTTCGCCGGCTACGGGATCACTGCCAAGGACAGCGCGCTGCAGCTCGACTATGACGACTACGCAGGCATCGACGTGCAGGGCAAGGCGGTCTTGATCATCCGCCGCGAGCCGCAGCAGGACCGGGACGACAGTCCGTTTGCCGGCAAGAAAAACAGCGACTACGCGACCTTCCGGCACAAGGCCACCAACGCCTTTCAGCACGGCGCCGCGATCGTACTGCTGGTCAACGACCTGGCAGGATTGCATGGGGACGAGGACAGGGTTCTGGGCCTGGTTTCCGGAGGACCGGAGGCGATATCGAAGTTGCCCTTCGCGATGCTCAGCCGCGACTTTGCCGACCAGGTCCTCGCTGCCGCGGGCGAGCTGAACCTGGCCGAGCTGGAGAAACGGATTGACGGCGACTTGAAGCCGCGTTCGCGGCTTCTGAAAGGCGTCCTGCTGTCCGCGAAGCTGACGATCGATCGGCCGTCGGTCGAGACCAAGAACGTGATCGGTGTGCTCGAGGGCTCAGGCCCACTGGCCGAGGAGACCATCGTGATCGGCGGCCACTACGACCACCTGGGCCGGGGAGGACTGATGTCCGGCTCGCTGGCATTCCTCTCCAGCGACATTCACAACGGCGCTGACGACAATGCCTCCGGAACCGCAATGGTCATGGAGATAGCCCGCCGCCTGGGCTCGCGCCGCGATCCGCTGCCCCGGCGTGTCGTCTTCATGGCCTTCTCTGGCGAGGAACGGGGGCTGCTCGGGTCGCAGTATTATGTCGAGCACCCGCTCTATCCCCTGGCTTCGACCGTGATGATGGTCAACTTCGACATGGTCGGTCGACTCAACGGCAAGAGTGAACTGACGATGATCGGCACCGGGACCTCGCCTGGGATCGACGCCCTGGTCGACGTCCTGGGCAAGTCGGCCGGGATGACCATCAAGAAGGTCTCGGGCATGACCGACGGCTTCGGCGGCAGCGATCATGAGTCGTTCTACGCCAAGAACATTCCCGTGCTGTTCGCGTTCACGGGCCTTCACTCCGATTACCACCGCCCCAGCGACGACTCGGACCGGATCAACTACAACGGCATGGCACGAATCGCGGATTACCTGGAGTTGATCGTGCTCGATCTGGTGCGCCGGCCCGAGCGCCCCGCATTCACCAGGATTGTGGCCCCCGGCCGCAACGGCCGCCAGAGTCAGTCGGCATCGACCGGCATGAGCGTGACTCTGGGTGTCATGCCCGACTATGCCGACGAGGCCAAGGCCGGGTTGAAGATCTCGGGTGTTCGCGACGGCGGTCCCGCGGCCAAGGCCGGGCTCAAGGGAAACGACTCGATCATCCGCATTGGCGGCAAGCCGATCGCCACGATCTACGACTACATGGAGAGCATGAAGGGATACAAACCCGGCGACAAGGTGGAAGTGGTGGTCAGGCGCGACGGCGTCGAGGTCAAGCTGCAGGTGGACCTCGGGGCCCCGACCGCTCCGCCGCGGAACTGAGCGAGCAAACCTCGAAGTCCGAACTGATCTCATGGCCCATCGCGATCTTCATCCTGGCGCCCGCCTCGCTGCGCTGGAACTCCTCTGCCTTGCGGGGCTGCTCGCGGGGGTTGCGGGGTGCGGCGCGAGGGATCCTGTTCGCGCCACGGCGAGTGTTGTTGAGTCGATTTCGGGGGGTTTGGACACCGCTGTCTTGCGGATCGCCACGACGTGGCCGAGGCCCGAGCAAGAGCAACTGGAACAAGAATTTCGCGATAAGACATCCGGGGCAGTGCCTGTCAGGCTGGTCTGGGTCGAGCTCTCTCCAGGAACGCGGCTGGACAATTTCGGCACTCATGCTCTACCGGTCGACGTTCTGCTCGGCGGACCGCTCACCGAGTACGTCCGTCTTTCCCGGGCCGGGCGGCTCGAGCCACTGGACGGCCAGGGTGCGCCGTACTGGTTCGTCGCCCGGCGGCGGCAAATCGTGCTGAGCGACGGGTTTTCCCCGAGGCCCGAACAGATCGCCTTCGACGATCCACGCGTGGACCCGCCAACCATGACCTGGGCCGCCGGGCAATTGCGGAAGGGTTCGTGGCGAGTCGGCTATGCCCGGCTGGTCCTGCTTTTTTCCCATTCGTTCCATCGTCCCGGCTGGCAGAGCGGTTCGGCCGCGGCTGCCGCGAACCGTGGCGAGGCCGCGCATACGCTCCGCGTTGCCGCCCTGTCAGGTTCCGCAAGTGAGGGCGATCTTGACCCGTCAGTCGTTCCCTGGAACGAGGGCGCGGCCATCTTGCGGGGGAACTGGCATGCGCCTCAGGCGCGAGCGTTTCTCCGCTTTCTGGCCGATCATCACGGAGCCACGCCGGGCCGGGAGACTTCCGATCTCGACCCTGAGGTGAGTGATCTTCTAGCCGACTTGCTGGGTGCCACGCTGGTTGATGCCCAGGAGGAACTGCTGGTTGCCGCCAGTGCCTTGGCTCGCGCGGGCGATCCGGTATCGGCCCGGGCGCAGGCCTGGCTGACCGAACCGCCCCCCTGGCCGCCGGCATCGGTCGAGAAGCTCCAGACCAGGGGAGGTGATATTGCCCTCGCCATGCTCCAGGACCTTGCCGGCCAGATCGCTCCCGATCCCGAGCCGCGGTTCTGGCTGGTGCAAAGCTGGTTGCGGCCGGACCGGCCGATCGATCACTCGATGCTGACCGAGCTGGCGCGGGCGGCCGGTGGCTGCCTGGTGCGCGAGCCTCGGTTCCGTGCCTGGCTGCGCGG
>JAFAHT010000215.1 GCA_019237095.1 Planctomycetaceae bacterium | reverse complement strand
CCCTTGCGTTCGAGATCGAGAATCACGACCAATCGCTTCTGGACCTTCGACATTCGTGTCAGCACCGTTTGCTGCCGCATTTTTGCGGCCTTTCGTCGCTTGGGGTACAGGTTGATCACTTCGCGAATGTCTTCCAACTGCGAAAGCAACCGGCGCAGTGAAATGTCCAGCCCGGCCTGGTGGATACGGCGCCACATCACCGACCGCAGAAGTTGGGCCATACTGCAATACAACCCGTGAACCCGCAGCTTGGAGTCCGTCCAGTGGTTCAGGGGCCACCAACTCCCCGTCATTCGATCCTTCATCTCCCTGAACACCGCTTCGATCAGAAACTGGCTCCGGTAGGCCTCGATGATCCGTTCATCGGTCCATTCCGACCGATTGCTGATCAGGATGGTTTTGCCCAGATGCGTCTCCGCGATCCGATCCAGAGCGTCAGTAGCGATAACATAGTTCAACTGCGGGTGGCCCTTGGGGTCGCCCTCGATAGTGACCTGGATTGCGTCCTTGAGGTGCTGGCGACGCAAAATCGACCGGCACTTCTGTTCCACCGACGCCCGCGTCGGCCGCTTACCGCCCTTGATTAGCCCCGCAGCGCGGCCGGCCAGCCGACCCTGTAACTCCGACAGCCGTGGGCTCGCTTTCGCGACGTCATTTTGCACGGTCATCCACTGCGTCTTCGCCAGATTCGGATTGTAGGTCACGACCCGAACCCGCTCAGAGCCGGCGACGGTCTTGGTCACACGAAAGGCCTTGGCCCCCTTCAAGCCCGGACTCGCGCACACGACAAATCGCGGATCAGAGTGCGGGACTTGGGCCAACTCGGGGTGTTCGTTCGGTTTGACGGAGCCCACGAATTTCAGTGTCAAGGAGTCCAACAGGCGGAAGTTGTCAGCGGAGTTGTTTCCCTTGTCGAAGATCAGGGTCGTTTCGGGGACGACCGCCGCTCCACCGGCCAACTCACGGTAGAACTGGTGAAATCGCTCTAGCACCAGCGAAAACTGTCGGGAGTCGTTGCGGTTTCCTTCGTAGACGTCATAGAACAACGGCAACTGACCATCGGCGGCGCAGCACAGGGCGTAACTCACCTGCCGGAGGTTGTCGCGTCCTTGTTGGTTCTTGCCTCGGACGGCCAGGCTACAGCGGGTGTTAAACGTATCAAGGAAGGTGTAGAAGTTCGTACCGTCGTAGCAGATCGAGGACAGGTCGATGCCTTCACGATCGACGACATCCTTGAGCAGGTCTTTCCAGATCGCGGTCGCCGCTTCGGGTTTGACCGCATCCATGTGATCCCAGAAGCGTTGGGAGTTCAGGGCGGCAGGTGAGCCGGCTGGGAGATGTCGCCGCAGGACGGTCTGGGAGAACCAGTCCCACATGGATCGTTTGCTGCGTGGGCTGATCGCCCGGTTGATCGCGGCGATTACCAGGTACTGACCGGTAGTCAGCCCTTGCCGGCGTTTGGGGCAATGCCGGTCGATATGCTCGACGAGTTCAGCGCGAGTCGCTTCCTGCCAGAGAGCCTGCGACAATCCCCACTGGAAGACCTCGGCGGAAACGGGCGCTGGCCCACCCCCGTGAACGGCCGCGACGATGTCCTCGAGTTTGCCGAGGTATTTCTGCCAGACGCGTCGACAGCGATTGTCGACCCAGGCCCATTTCGAGTAAGAGTAGTAGGTATGGCCCTTAACTTGCTTGGCTTCCAGTCGTTCCATCGCCGCCTCCTTGCTGAGAGTGCGAACGAGATTAGGGCACAGGAAGAGCGATTTCAAGCCCTTTTTTCCAGGGAAAAGCGACAAAAAAGTTAGGGGATAGGAGAGACGTGACGCAAGTCATTGGTGGCGACAGAGTTGCGACCTTTCCGCAATGCTAACTAGGAAACTCGGGCTAGCAGGGTTCATGTGGGTTTTCGGTCAGAGGGGATTTCCGTTATGCCCTCGCGTTTTGTCTCGCTGGCGATCCTGGTCTACTGGTGCATCGCCGCCTTCTGCCTGCTCACCTGGGAGGTCCTACCCGAACTGACGCTGGGGTATCCCCCCGACCTGCGCGCGATCGCTGCGGCCGGTGACTCCGCCAAGCCGGTAACGTGGAGCATCCAGATCATCGATGATCCCAAAGCTGCGGATGTCCGGCGATCGATCGGCTCGGCGGTCACCGCATCGAAGCGCCTCCTGGATGGGTGGTTCGAGCTCAGCAGCCGGGTGAGTTTCGACGCCGGAGGTCTGCTGAAGGGAACCGCGTTCGCGACCAAGGCGAGCGTTCGCCTCGAGCTTGTCAGCGTCTACCGTGTGGGTCCCTCGGGCAACCTCCGCTCGTTCGACATGAAGGTGACCCCGGTCGATTCGTCCGAGACTCTGTTCACTGTCCACGGTCGGCTCAAAGGCGGAGTGATGGAGGTCGTTTCGAAGGGCCTGTTGCCGGTCTTGAACCAGAAGTTGAGCTTCGCGTATGAACCCCGTAGCGTCGTTCACGATGCGCTTGGTCCGCTGGATCGGTTGCCGGGCTTGCACCTGGGCCAGCGGTGGGATACGCGGATGGTCAATCCGTTCACGGGACAGGTCGAAGTTGTCCGAGTCGAGGTCCTGCGGCGAGACCTGATTCACTGGAACGGCGAGCCGGTCAGCGCGTCGAAGTCGTCCACCACTCCGGGCCGGTCACCGCGCGGACCTGGGTCCGGTCCGACGGGGTAATCCTCCGTCAGGAGGTCCCCTTTCCGTTCGTCAGGCTGGTCCTGGAGCGCCTTGCGGACGCGGCCCCGTCGACACCCACCGAAGGAGCGGCCCCATGATCGAGTTGGAGGGAGTCACCAAGCTCTTCGGCAACAAACGCGCCGTCGATCGGCTCGACCTGAGGGTGCACGCAGGGGAGCTTTTCGCCTTTCTCGGCCCCAATGGCGCGGGCAAGACCACGACTATCAAGATGATCTGCGGCTTGCTGGCCCCGACTGCCGGCAAGGTCCGCGTGGGAGGCCAGGACGCCGCCTCGCGGGAGGCTCGCCAGTTGCTCGGCTACGTGCCCGATCAGCCGTATCTTTATGACAAGCTGACCGGCCGTGAGTTCCTCAGGTTCGTGGTCGAGATGTACGGGCTGGACCGAGCCCGCGCGTCGGCCCGGATCGATGAGCTGATCGATACGTTCGATATGGGCGATTTTATTGACGAGCTGTGCGAGAACTATTCGCAGGGCATGAAACAGCGCGTGGTCTTCGCCTCGGCGCTGGTGCACGACCCCAAGGTGCTGGTGGTTGACGAGCCGCTCGTCGGCCTCGATCCCAGAAGTGCCCGGATCGTCAGGAACCTGTTCGTCTCGCAGGCCAGGTCGGGAGCGGCCGTCTTGATGTCGATCCACCTGCTGGCCATCGCCGAGGAGCTCGCCGACAGGATCGGCATCGTTGACCACGGCCGGATGCTGACCGTGGGCACTCTCGCCGAGCTGCGCGAACGTGCCCAGCACGACGGCTCGCTGGAAGACCTTTTCCTGAAGCTGACTGGCAACGGTCTCAACGCCCGGCCAGGGCAGTCTGTGTTGGAGCGCGCGGAAATCTGACATGAGCCTTGCAATCCCGGAACCCATCAGGCTGCCCGATCTGGCCCCCGACCGCACGGCCCGGGCCCTGCGCTGGCTGCGCTGGAGGCAGGTGTGCAACACGATCACCAACCTCATCCAGGGCTCGCGGCTGCGGATCGCGATGATCCTCTTCTGTAGCGCGGTGTTCTGGGCAGGTCTGTTCATCCTCTTCCTGGGCGGGTTCCAGTTCATCAGCCTCTACGTGGACCTGGCCAACACGATCGTCGAGTATCTCTTCAGCATGTTTTTCCTCTCGTTGCTGGTCATGCTCTTCTTCTCGAGCGGGATCATCGTGTACACCACGCTGTTCCACTCGCGCGAGGCGGCTTACTTGCTGAGCACGCCGGCCTCGACGGACCGGATCTTCGCCTACAAGTTCGCCGAGGCCATCGGATTCTCGAGCTGGGGCTTCTTTCTGCTCGGCAGTCCGCTGATGGTTGCCTACGGCTTGACCGTGAAGGCACCGGCGGCCTTTACGCAATGTTCCTGCTCTACTTGTTCTCGTTCGTGCTGATTCCCGGCAGCGTCGGGGCCGTGGCGGCGATCACGATGGCCAACATCTTTCCCAGGCGGCAAAAGACGGTCCTGACGCTCGCCGTCGCGGGAGTCCTGGCGCTCTTGGCCATCTTGGGAATCCGGCTCTGGCGAACTCCGGGAGACACGCTCAGCGAAGACTGGCTGGGGAGCATGCTCAACCGGCTGGCTTTTTGCCAGGTTCCCCTCTGGCCGAGCCGCTGGATGTTGGCAGGGTTGCTCGCCTCAGCCAAGGGAGAATGGTCGCAGGCGGGGTACCATCTGATGGTGCTGTCGGCCCATGCCGCCCTGCTTTACCTGGCGGCTGCCGTCGTGGCACGCGACCTGTACCGCCGCGGCTACAGCAGGGTCCAGGGAGGGCGAACCTCGCGACGCCGGCGTGGCCTTTTCTTCCTGGACGCGATCGGGCATCGGCTCTTCTTCCTGCCATATCCCATCCGGCTACTCATTCTGAAGGACCTGCGAACCTTCTTGCGCGACCCGGCCCAGTGGTCGCAATTCTTGACCTTATTCGGGCTGCTCGCATTCTACTTTCTGAACATACCCCAGCTCGGCTACGGCGCTCAGACTCCCTACTGGCGCAACCTCGTGAGCTTCCTGAATTTGTCGGTCACCGCGCTCATCCTGTCCACGTTCACCAGCCGGTTCATCTTCCCGTTGCTCTCCCTGGAAGGTCGCAACTTCTGGATCCTGGGACTCTTGCCCCTGCGGCGGGAACAAATCCTCTGGAGCAAGTTCGTCTTCTCGGCGGGGATCTCGCTGGTCGCGACCGAGGCCCTGGTCGTGCTCAGCGACCTGATGTTGCGGATGAGCCCCGTGATGATCGCGCTGCACATGGGGATGATCGCCGTGCTCTGCTTGGGCCTTTTGGGAATCAGCGTCGGCTTAGGCGCGCGTCTGCCCAACCTGCGCGAGACCGACCCGTCGAAGATCGCTGCCGGATTCGGAGGAACCCTGAATCTCCTGGTCAGCCTAGTGTTCAACTTCGCGATCGTGACCGCCCTGGCGCCGCCCTGTCACCTTTACTTCGTGGGCCAGGAACAACCCGAGTCCACAGCCATCGCCATGTCCCACAGCGGCTTACGGCTCTGGCTGTCGATCGCGATCAGCGCCAGCCTGATTGTCGGCATCCTGGGCACCTTGATACCGCTGCACATCGGCATCAAGGCGTTCCGGCGGATGGAATTCTGATCGTGCCCGACCTGTCAGCCCGCTGTATGCCCCTTGCCACGCCCCCCTTGCCAGATGCAAGTAACAGGGTAACCTGTATCCCAGAGGAACATTCATTTTCGGGCTACGTGCGTCTTGGCCAGGCAGCGGGGGAGGATTCACGGATTGGGGCTACCCCGGAAGGTAACTGCGGACAGGTAAGCCTTGCTTTCTCCTCGTCCAGATCCAGGGAACCAACATGAGTTACACCAACAGATCGATGTTCAGAACCGCGATCACGCTGGGCATCATGGGCATGTTTTGCTCTGCCGCGTCCGCCCAGCGGGCCCCTCAGACCAAGGAAGGGGCGTCGATCGTCGTCGATGGGATCGTGCGCGAGGTTTTTCGCAGCCCCAGACAAACACAGGTTGATTATGTGATCCAGGTTGAAGTCTCGAGGTCGGAATACGGCCGGTCGCCAGCCGATCCCAAGAGAGTGCAGGCACCGGCACCCGGCGACCAGATTTACATCCACGTCTTCCAGCCTTCGCCAGAACACCAGGGGAGACCAGGTGCCAGCGGCCACAGCGCGCTACCCGCCGAGCGCAGCCAGATTCGCGCCTACCTTTATCCCCGGGCGCAGGGCGGCTGGGATGGGGCTTTCCCCGACTGGTTCGACCAGGCCGGCATCGTTGCCCAGAACCGTGTGCCCAATGAACCCGAGCCGCCCGCCGAGGCTGCTCCGGGCCAGGCACCCGCAGCACCACCCTCGACTTCGACGGCGGCGGCGGGCGGGTCGATCTTGCAACGGCTGGGGATCCGGGCCGAGCAGGTGCAGGTTAGCGGCCGGTTGGTCCTGAAGGTCATTGATGTCGCGCCCGAGAGCCCGGCCGGAAAGGCGGGAGTCGAGCCGGGCGATGCCCTCATCGGCGTCAATGGCGGTTTCATCGCGGATCTCGATCAGCTTGCGACGACCGTCCTCAAGGGGGGCCCCGTTGCAACCCTGGCCGTCCTCGATATCCGTAGCGGCAAGCAGGCCGCCGTCAAGGTGGACGTGAGCGGATTGATCGCTGAGGAGGCCGCCCAGCGCAAGCCCGAGCCAGCGCCTGCTCCCGTGCCGACGCGAGTTCTAGGGGTGAAGACCGAACAGGTCCGGGTTGGGCTTCGCACCATGGCCGTGCGAATCACCGAAGTTCAGGAAGGCAGCCCGGCCGCGAAGGCAGGCATTGAAAAAGGCGACGTGATCCTCGATGCGGACGGCACGCCGGCGTCCGATTCCGCACAACTCGACGCTGCCGTGCAAAAGAGCGGTCCGGTTCTGACTCTGAAGGTGTTTGACCCCCGTACCCGCCGCGAGGTCCCGGTTCAGGTTCACTTCGAGGCGGCCGGTGCCGTGACCCAGGGAACCAATCCGGCGCCAGGTGGTACGCCGCTGCCCGCTCCAGCTCCAGTTCCGGGCTCTGGGGCGACCTCGGCTCGTGCGGTAGGCATCGTTGCCGAGGCGGGAACGGTGGATCTGCTACCGGTGGTCAAGGTCGTGCAGGTCGTGCCGGGCAGCCCGGCGGAAAAAGCGGGAATCGAGGCCGGAGACGCGATTGTCGGCCTCAACGACAAGGTGATCTTCGCTCCCGATCTGCTCGACGAAGCCCTCAAGACCGCGGGCAACTCGTTCACCTTGAACGTTCTCGACGTCAAGACCGGCAAGAAGACGCCGGTGAAGATCAACGTGCAGTAAGATCGAGTGGTCCTCAGCCCGACGATCCCAGAGCAGGAATTCCCGATTCCAGAGTGCCAGAGGCCCAGGCGGTTCTGGCCTTTGGCATCTGGCTCGTTCGGCGAGAATCTTTCGACCCCGCCGTTCGGCCGACCGGAGTCTCTAGCGGTGACGGGGGAGGGGTTTTTACGCCCCCGGCGCGAAGATCCTGGAGGACGTCGACGTCGCGAACGTCATCCTGTACGCCGTGACGCAGCCGACGCATGTCAACGTGAGTGAGTTGCTGATCCGCCCGACGATTCAAGCACTCTAAACAACCCTGACCCATGGAGTAGAGCAGCGAAAACGAAAAACGCGACATTCAAGATTATCAATGCCGATTCTATTTGATGGGAGTTTCCGATGTCGAACGGCTTCAAACCAGCAGAAGCCGAGCAGCCGCGCCTCGGCAAGGCCAGCACACTGACAAGATTTGCACTGATCGGCGTCGCTCTCGCGGCGGTCGTCGCAACGTTCGCCTATTTTGGCGGGTGGTTCACTCCGAATGATCTGACACCCGCGCGGTTCACCGACGCTTTCGAGTACGTCGATGGCGCCCACTCCGGCTTCCGTCGCAATCATGCCAAGGGGGTGGGCGTTTCCGGGTTCTTTGAAAGCAATGGGAACGGCGTCCGGCTCTCGAAAGCGCTCGTCTTCCAAGCGGGGCGCGTGTCCGTGATTGGCCGCTTCTCCTTGTCGGGCGGACAGCCTTATGTTGCCGACATGCCGGATACCGTGCGCGGCCTGGCGCTTCAGTTTTCCCTGCCCGACGGCGAACTGTGGCGAACCGCGATGATCAACCTGCCTGTGTTTCCGGTCAGTACCCCCGAGGCTTTTTACGAACGGCTAATCGCGTCGAAGCCTGACCCCAGTATGGGCAAGCCTGATCCAGCCAAAATGAAGGCGTTTCTCGCCCGCCATCCCGAAACCGTGCAGGCGCTGACGGTTATCAAGAGCCAGGCGGTCTCATCCGGGTTTGACAACAGCACGTTCCATAGTCTGCATGCGTTTCGCTTCATCAATTCGGCGGGGGATTCCATCCCGGTACGCTGGCTGATGACGCCGATGCAGCCGTTCGAGGCGGCAAGCTCCGCTTCGGCACCCCA
>JAFAHT010000167.1 GCA_019237095.1 Planctomycetaceae bacterium | reverse complement strand
CCGTCAAGCGCGAGTCTCAGTATTTCCGGACCACTCCCACGAGAACTCCCAGGACATTCACGTGATCGCGGAAAATCGGCTTCATGGTGCGATTGGCCGGCTCGAGTCGGAACCGGTTGGTTCCCTTATCGCGGTAGAGCTTCTTCAGCGTGGCCTCGCCCTCGTCATCCCGCACCGCGACGATCTGGCCGTCGCGCGCTTGCTCCTGCTTCTTGATGATCACGAAGTCGCCATCGGCGATGTGCTCTTCGATCATCGAATCTCCGGAAACCCGCAGAGCGAACTTGTCGCCGTTCTCCGTCCACTCCGAAAACGTGAGCTCGTCGTGTTGCTCGATCGCCTCGATGGGCTGACCGGCGGCGATCCGACCGACCATCTTCACGCCGATGGGGCGGCCGGTCGGTGAGTCCTCGAGCAACTGGATGGCCCGCGACATGTTCGGCTCGCGGTGGATCAGCCCTTTCTTCTGCAGGGCCTTGAGATGGCACATCACGCCGTTGGGGCTCTTGATCTGGAAGTTTATCCCGATCTCACGGACCGTAGGCCCGTAGCCCCGCCCTTGAATCTTGCTGCGGATGAAAGTGTAGATCTCGCGCTGCCTGGGTGTCAGTGAATTCATGTCGGCCATCGGTAAACTCCTGTTGGCTCGGGTTTGTTCGTCCGGGAGAGACTCCCTGTGCGCATGCGAATCGCCCGGCACACGAACGAACACTACCTGACTCTTTGGTTGCTAATGTACACAGGTTGTCTAGCGCACGCGAGAACATTTTTCGTGGACTTTTCAGAATTTTGCTCGAAAGCCGGCTGGCCAGGTTCGCTCAGGTGTCGCGTGGGTGTTGAGTCGTGGTCTGGCAGGCAGTACATGTCAGGGAGTGGGTTGACGTGTTCTCTTCCGACATGGAGCAGCATTACCATGTCTGCAACGATTCGTGTTCTGGCCATTCACGCCCATCCCGACGATGTCGAGTTTCAGTGCGCGGGCACCTTGGCCTTGCTCCGAGAGGGGGGAAGCGAGGTGACGATTGCGACGATGAGCCCTGGCGACTGCGCCAGCGCCGAGCACGACTGCGCAACCATCGCCGAGATTCGGCGCGGGGAGGCGCGTGCATCGGCGGCGCTCCTCGGAGCCGACTATCTCTGCCTGGAATTTCGTGATCTGGCCATCTTCAACGATGACGACTCGCGCCGGAGGGTTGTCGAAGCTCTGCGTCGAACCCGGCCCGATCTGATCTTGACCGCGCCGCCGGCCGATTACCACTGCGACCATGAGATGACCAGCCGGCTGGTACGCGACGCTTGTTTCGGAGCGTCGTGCCCCAACTACGCCACCCGGCAGTGGGACCCGGCCCCTCCGCTGCGAGCGATTCCGCACCTTTATTATGTCGATCCCATGGAAGGCGCTGACCCCGAGCGTGGGCCCGTGGCGGTCCACTTCCACGTCGACGTGACCAAGGTCTTCGAGACCAAGAGGCGGATGCTCGCGTGCCATGCCAGCCAGCGCGCGTGGCTGCTACGCCAGCATGGCATGGACGAGTATCTGGAAAGTCAGTCGAGGTGGGCTGTCCAGCGAGGTAGGGAGATCGGTGTCGAGAAGGCCGAGGCGTTCCGCCAGTACAAGGGACATCCTTACCCGCAGGACAATCTGCTCTTGAAGCTGATCGGGCAGGACGGTCGCGGCCGCCCCACTGCGAGTTCGAAATCTTCGTGATAGCGAGGCTCAGGGCATGGCGTAATCGATGAGCTGGGCGATCATGCTCCTCAGGTCGCGGCGGTGCACGATCCGGTCGATGAAGCCATGTTCCAGCAGGAACTCGCTGGTCTGGAAACCCTGGGGCAACTGCACGCGTACCGTCTGCTCGATGACGCGGGGGCCGGCGAATCCGACCAAGGCCTTCGGTTCCGCGACGATGATATCACCCAGGGACGCGAAGCTGGCCGCAACCCCGCCCATGGTGGGATGGGTGAGTACGCTGATGAACAGACCGCCTTCCCGACGGTAACGTCCCAGAGCCGTCGAGATCTTGGCCATCTGCATCAGGGAAAAAATCCCTTCGTGCATTCTCGCCCCGCCCCCTGAGCCCGAGACAATGACCAGGGGAAGCTTCTGCCGCGTGGCTGCCTCGACGGCCCGGGTCAACTTCTCGCCGACCACCGAGCCCATGGATCCCATGATGAAGTTGCTGTCCGTGATTCCGAAGACGATCCGGATTCCCTTGATGAACCCCTGTCCGACCAGGGCAGCCTCGTTCAGGCCGGTCCGCTCCTGCTCGGCTTTGACTCGCTCGGGATAGGGACGCCGGTCGTCAAATTGGAGCGGGTCGGCCGGCTGAAGGTTCGAGAACCAATCCTCGTAGGTATCTTGATCGAGGAGCTGGTTGATCCGCTCAACGGCCGTCACGGGAAAATGATGGTTGCACTCGGGGCAAACCTTGTCGTTCTGGTCCACTTGCTTGCGAAAGAGTGTGGCGCTGCATCCATCGCAGCGCATCCAGACTCCTTCCGGAACCCGTTTCAATTCCGAGTGCCCATGCCAGGAATTGAGTGAATCTCCTCCTATCTTGGCCATGGGCTGACTCCTTCTTCCCCGTTACAAACGACCCGTTCGGACGCTTTCTCTGATTCGACTCATGTTTCCGTCAGGGCAGGCACCTTCTTCATGGTGCGCTGACACAGTCCCGTTCTTGCCCTGGATTGTCAAGAGAAGCCATTGGCCAGCCAGTCCGGCGGGATCTCAATTCGCTCGAATCCGCAGCAGGGCGAGCGCTCGTCGAGCTGCGGACGGGACCCGCGTTTGAGGATGCAGGAGATCAGGCGGGCGAGAGGTTCACCGACAACCAGACCGAAGGCATCGCCGTCCTGGTGCCTGCGGACCAAGGGCTTGAATGCCGTCTTGACCCGATCGATGGCGTCGGCGACGGTCTCGCCCTGCGGCGGGCAGATGGTTCGTGGATCCTCGATCCACTGGCGGAACAGCTTGGTGTTGCGCCGCTTGATCTCCTCGATCTGCAGACCCTGCCAGAGACCTTGATCGAGATTCCGCAGCTCATCGATCCGTCTGGGGCGCAGGCCCAGGGCTTTGCCCACGATCTCTGCGGTGCGGATGACGCTCTCGCCCGGCCCGCAATAAAGAGCCGAAAGGGGAGCGCTGTCCTGAGTGGCGGCCAGCGACTCGGCCAGGCGGGCCGCCTCGGCGCGCCCTCGGTCGCTCAAGGGGATATCAAGAATGCCCTGAACACGGTTCTGCTCGTCGTAGAGTGTCGCGCCGGGCCGGATCAGTGTAACTTGTACCATCGAAACGGACATCAAGTTCCCAAGACTCCGCAGTCCCGAAAATACCACCCTGGCTCAAGAATCGGCACGGTCGAGCTCCGCGGCCAGCGTCTTATCATCCCAAACAACCTCGTTTTCGACAACGCCCAACCCCGCCGGCTTGCCGGCCACGTTGCGCCTGCTGTCCGCGAACATGTCAAGGATCTCGACTGCGGAGGATTGGGTCTGGCCTATCCACCGATTAGAATCGGTGACCGCGCGGGAAGCCGCCGGCATGCATGCAGCCGCTGCGGTTCCTGTTCCTGGGGAGTGATCAATCAATGCTGTTTCCACGAGTCGGCGTGGTGCTGGCGGTAATGCTCATGGTGTGCTTTACGGCTCACGGCGGGGAAGAACTTGGTCCGGACGACGAGGATGCCAAACTGAATGCCGTCTTCCAGGAATATCTCAAAGAGCTCTTCCGGCGCGAGCCGCTCACGGCCACCCGGCTCGGCGAGCACGCGCTCGACGATCAGCTCGACGACCTGTCGCAAGCGGCTCGAAACGCCACGCTGGACTTCAAACGCCGGGTCCTGAAGAGGTTGCCAGAGCAAATCGTCAGGGACAGGCTCTCGCGCGACGGCAAGATCGATCATGACATCTATCGTGGCCATCTGGCGCGGGAAGTCTGGCTTGCGGAGAACTTCCGGCCATTCGAGGACGACCCCCGGATCTATGGCGACTACATCTCGGAGAGCATCTACCTGCTTCTGACCCAGTCCTCGCTGCCACGGTCGGTCAATCTGAAGAACGCCTCGGCCCGGATGGACAAGATCCCCGAAGTGATCGCGATTGCCCGGCAAACCATCGCCAGTCCTCCCCGCGTCAAGGTCGAGACGGCCATCATGCAGACCGAAGGAGCCATTGGCTTTTACTCCAGTGGCCTCTTCCAGCTCGCCGGCCTGGAGCCTGGCAAGGGAGACCTGGGCGCGAAGGCCGGCGCCATCGCGGCGGCACTGCGAGATTACCTTGCGTTCCTCAGGAACGAGGTTCTTCCCCGGTCCACGGACTCATGGCGGATCGGCCGCGACCGCTTCGTCAAGAAGCTTGATCTCGAGCTTGATGCGGGGGTCTCGGCCGAGGAGGTGCTCGCGGAGGCCCAGCGCGAAGCCGACAAAGTCGAGATCGAGATGAGTGTGATCGCCCGTCAGTTGTGGGGCACACTCTTTCCCGGAGTGACGATTCCTGTCGACGACGTCCGGGGCCGTCGCGAGATGATTCGCCGGGTCCTCGATGCCCTCGCCGCCGACCATGGCGAGGCCGACACTCTTGTGGGCGATGTTCGGGCCATGGCGGTTGCGATCAAAGAGTTCATCAGGGCGCGCAAGATCATCCCTCTTCCCGAGCCTGACCAGTGCCGGATCATCGAGATGCCCGAGTTCATGCGCGGCAATTCGGGGGCCTACCTCAACCCGGCGCCGCCGCTCGACGCCCGCGGCTCGAGCGAGTACTCCATCAGCCCTCCACCGGCCAACTGGTCCAAGGAGCGTGCCGAGAGCCTGCTGCGGGAATACAACCGATCGATGCTCAAGATCCTGACCATCCACGAGGCCTACCCGGGCCACTACGTCCAGCTTGAGTACAGCAACCGCTGCCCCTCGCCGATCCGCAAGATCCTCGCGTCGGGAACCTTCGCCGAGGGCTGGGCGGTCTACACCGAGCAGACGATGCTCGACCAGGGCTTCGGCCAGGGCGACCTGGGCTTGCGGCTGCATCAGCTCAAGTTCTATCTCCGGGCCGTGGTCAACGCCATTCTCGATCACGAGATGCACGCCGGCGCGATGACCAATGCCGAAGCACTCGACTTGCTGATGAACCGGGCCTTCCAGACCGAGGGAGAGGCCGTCGGCAAGATCATCCGGGCAAAGCAGACATCGTGCCAGCTTTCCACCTACTTCGTCGGCCGGATGGCCTTCTACCGCCTCCGCCAGTCCATTCAGCGCGCGCTGGGCGACCGTTTCGATCTGGCCCGCTATCATGAAGCCGTGTTGGCTCATGGCACCATCCCCGTGAAGTATCTGCCCGACATGGTCCAAAGATCGCTGGAAGCCACAGGCGCGGGGAAACGTCCGGTCGAGTAGGGCACAAGTCGAGTCGGCTACCTCGATCATGACAGGTCGACGTTCACGGCTGGTTCGGCGGGGGAGGCGTGGGCACCTTCTTCTTGCCCTCGATATGGTCGAGATCCATGGCAGAGAAAAAGTCGTGCGGCTTTGCCTTGCCGGCCATGTCGGTCACGCTGTTATCGAGTTTTGCCTCTTCGGGAAATTCTCCCTACCCCGCTCATTGATGTCGGTCCATGTCCGGCCTCTATTAGCACTCCGCGTGCCAGAGTGAGTCAGAGGTCATCAAGGGGAACCAAGTCGATGTCGTCCGATCGCTTGGGCAAGGCCAGGGGGGGCGGCTGCATTCCCGCCTGCGCAGGGTCGGCACGTTTCGGGGTTGCCGCCGCCGGGCGGGTCGCGCCGGCAGCGGGCGGCGACGGAATCGCGGACTCGGCGACCAGCCGGTAGATCAGCGGGCCGATGGCCACCTCGTCGCCCGCTTGCAGCATTGCTTCCTCGACGACGCGACCATTGACTCTCACCCCATTGTGGCTGCCCAGGTCACGGACAAGGATTCTATCATACGCCAGTGCCACACAGCAGTGGCGACGGGAGATCTTGGGAAGATCGATCCGGAAATCACACTCGGGATGGCGACCGATGAGCAAGACGGGACGTTGAACGGGGATGGGAGGATAGCTTCCCTTGTCGGCGGGAATCAACTGATAAGTCATTCCGCGACATTCTCCTGGGCCCTGAGCTCAGAGGCCGACATGGGTGATTCGCCGTTGGCTTGCTTGTCCCCGGTCATCTGCACGATGACTTGGATCTGGCACTTTTCGGCAACCGCCGATGGCAGAATCTTCCGCACTGCGGCGGCCAGAGCGTTCTCATCCGCGGGGAACAGATTGAGCGGAGGTTTCTCCGGCGAATAGGGCTCGTTCTTCAGGTCCATGGGATGAGATCGCGGAGAGTGCCCTGGCATGGCGCCCGGCGATGGGGGAAGCAACTCGGCGGGATCGGCCAAGGTCTGGTCGTGCCCTTGCCCATTGTCGAGACGATAGCGAATGTGAGCTATGGAAAGTTCATCTCCTGGCTTTAATCTCCCCATCTCGACGCGTTGGCCATTGATCCGGATACCGTTGGTGCTTCCCAAGTCGCGCACGACGACTTCGCCGCTTTCCTGCATCATACAGCAGTGATGCCGGGAGACTCGGAGCGAGTCGAGCCGGGCATCACAGGCCGGATGGCGGCCCACAACGACCATGGCGCGGTTCAGCACGATGTCCGGACCTTCATCGAGGGCCACCAGTCGTGCGGTCATGGAGACAAGTCCCGTGGACGAAACCAGTGGCAGCCTCTCGGTTTAGATGCACTGCCAGGCTGAAAATGCATTATAGTCAAGAACGCTCCAATGATTCAAACGCTAAATTCTCGGTTCCCCTTGACAGGACATCAGCCTGCCCTGAACACGAAAGCTTCACATGTACATGTACAAATCAACATTTCTTGCGAACGACCGAAGTCTCTTGCGGGCTATCCACAAGAAATATAATATGGAGAACCTGCAAAGGAGGTGGTGTTTTCTGGAATCATGTCCGCAAACTCCCCTCAAGCGGCAAAAGCCCTCATCCCCGGTTTCTTTCATGAACTCATGAGCTGTCGCAACCATTATTGGTGACTCGTATGCAGCTTGTCTTGTAACTTACGCCTAAGTCGCATGACCTCACAGTAATGGCAAACCGAAAACCGAGAATACAATTATTCCAGAATATTTTCGGACCGGAGCCGGAGAACACGATCTTTGCCGTTTTCGTGTTGCGAACGAACCAATCCCCGCGCCATCCCCGGCGGGTCGATCGCGATCAGCCAGCCTTCTTTCCTTTGGTCGTCAAATCGGGCATCAGTCCGCCAGTGTCTGAGGCAGCGTCTCTGGCGCCTCGCCCATCTGCGTGCATGCGGTCCTCTTCCGGCCAGCACATCCCGGCACGAATCAACCACGTGCCGGCACGGCAATCTGCCCCGACTGACGTAGCCAGTGCACCGCATCGGCAATCGCCTCGCGGATGGGACGCGGCGAGAACCCCAGTTCGGCCTGACTGCGCGAGGCATCGAAGTGCATGATCCGACGCGCCAGGCGGACACCGGTCACCGTGGCCTTCGGAGAAAGTCCACTCATGTGATCAGACCAGAACTCGCTGATGTATGCCACGGCCAGGCCCGCCACGTAGGGTACGCGCCACCTCGGCACGGGCACCCCGCAGAACTCCGAGAGCATGCCCAGGAAACCGGCCAGTGTGAGGTTTTCGCCGCCCAGGAGATAGCGCTGACCGGGCCGGCCCCGCTCGAGCACGCGAACCAGTCCGGTCGCCACGTCGCGCACGTCGATCATGTTGAGCGTGCAGTCCATCAGGGCCGGCAGCTTGCCGCGGCAGAAGTCCCGGATCAGGCGGGTAGGGGGCGAAAGCCCCCGGTCCCCCGGCCCGACTGGCATCGTTGGGTTGGCCACCACGACCGGCCATCCCGCCCGCGCCAGCTTCATAGCAGCGTCCTCGGCTCTCAGCTTCGACAGGCAATACGGGCCGACGGTATCACTTTCGGAAATCACGACATTCTCGTCAATGATCACCCTTGCGTTCGATCGCGTCAGGATGCTCTCGGTACTGGTGTGCAGGATGCGCTCGGCCCCGGCCTCGAGGGCGGATTCCAGAACATGGACCGTCCCGTGATGGTTGACCGACTCGAATTCCTTGCGGTCTCTGACCCAGAGATTCGGATTACCCGCCAGATGGTACACCCACCGGGCCTTCTCCAGCGCCGCCGCGACTATCCTACGATCGCGAATGTCCGCGAAGACCACCTCAACCGACGGCGGCAAGTGGCCCACAAGGGCGCCTGGCCGTTCCACCACGCGCACTTGCTGGCCACATTCAACCAACTGCTGCACGAGGTGGCTGCCGATGAAACCTGCTCCCCCGGTCACGATCGTCAGTCCGTTCATTTCTGCGCGTCCGTTTCTCTCTGTCGACTGCGGCACAGCCATTCTGGTGGGTTTCCTTCCGCACGGATCGGCGTCACGTCGTCGGCTCGAGCTCGCGCGGGGTGAGCGCTTTCGTTTGTGCTCCGGGAGTGGGATAGGGGCGCCCCTTCCAGGTGGAGGGGCGGCCCAAGGCGTTGCAGAGAAAGGCAAACCACTGGATGGCCAGCAGAATGAGAATCCCGAGAGGGTGGAGGATGGCTCCCAGGAGAGACTGGCGATAGCGCCATACCGCGGCCATGCGAGGGTAATAGGCCGCGATGGTCGCAACCAAAGCCAGGGTGATTTGCCACTTCGGCCACGGCTCGGGCCAGGAGCGGAGACCCAGCAAGAGCAGGATCACAGGCAAGACCTGACCGCCGAGCAGGGCGGCCGTCATGGGGCCGATCATGGCCGGTGCGGCAAGCGCTTCAGCGGCGTTCTTGGCCAAGCCGAACCAAACCTCACCGGCGGCGCGGTACATCCGGCAGGTGGCCAGATCGGTCGCGTCGAAGAGATCGGTCTTGAGGCCCGCAACGCGGAAAGCGCGGGGGAGCTTGAGACCGTCGTGGAGCGTATCGCGGATCACCGAGTGGCCACCGCAGCGATGATAGGCTTGTGCCCTGGCGATGAAGAGCTGGCCGCAGCCCGCGGCGAACGAGGGCTGCCGGCTCCGCCGCATCTGGCGAATCGGCAGAAACCCGAGCAAGATGAAATGAATCATGGGAATAAGCAGCTTTTCCAGCAGGCCGACGGTCGCTTGATGGGGAATTCCGCTGGCCAGGTCAGCGCCTGAGGCCGAGAGGAACGCGGTCATGCGTGCCAGGGCGTCGGGGGCAAGCCGGACGTCGGCGTCGATGAACAGAAGGAGGGGATGACACGCCTCGCGGGCGAGGACCCAACAGGCGTGCTGCTTGCCGCACCAACCGGCAGGCAGCTCAGGTGTCGGGACCAGGCGGACCCGCTCGTCGGTCGCGATCAACTGCTCGACAATCGCGGCTGTCCGGTCTGCCGAGTGGTCGTCCAGGACAACCACCTCGAGCTCGATACCCTGGTTCCGGAGGGCGGCACGCACGGCATCGCCGATCGCGTTTTCTTCATTCCGCGCGGGGATAAGCACGGAGACTGGCGGGAATTCCTGTCCGCTCGGGGGGCAGGGCGGTGGAGCGTAAGCCCGCAAATTGGCCCGAAACAATAAGGCTGGCACGAGGGCGAACAGGACGGAGGCAATTATCAAGGATAAGAGCATGTTCGCCTTTGATGTGATGGATGTTATGAAGTGGGTGCAACCTACCATGAATTTTCAATTGGTCCGTGAGTTTCACTCACCTTGCGTAAGCCGGTCGAGGCCAGGAGGTGGTCCTTTCGCGATCCGATGCTCGGGATGGAACGATTCGCCACGAAACGCTGAGCGAAGGCGCCGCCACGTATCGTAGACCCCGCCCACGCCAGACGTCCCGCCGATAACCGTGAGGAATGCGGCAGGATCTCGGCGCCGCGCTTCCTCGGCCAGTTGATCTTGGGTGTTCTCCATGGCTTGTTCGATCCGGGTGGTCCAGACCTGGGGCGTTTCGCTCCGCCTGGCGGTGATCGTGATCGGCTCACCGAACCTTGCCAGGGCTTCGGGGCAGCGGTCGTTCCAGAACGGATACTCGAGGGCCATGGGCACGATCGTCGCCGCGGACTGCCGGTAGGCCAGGTGGCCGATGCCTGGCTTGAGACCGACGGGTCGTTCTCGAGGATCGACGAACTCGCCCTGAGGCGTGATCCAGAGGACCGACTCGGGGCGAGACAAGATGGCCTGGCTCTGACGCAAGAAGGCGAGGCTGCCGCGCGTGGTCCCGACCTCGACACCGAAAAACCCCAACCGTTCCAGGAACGGATACTGCGTCAAGCCGTTGGCATCGATCGGGACGTAATGGATGCGCCTTTCGTGCATGAACTCCGTGAGAACCAGGCCCACGAGCGGGTCCCACCACGAGGGATGGTTCACGACCACGACGAGCGGGCCTGGTGGCGGCAGGTCGGGCACAGGCCCCGCTCGCGAGACCCGGACCGCATGGAAGTGATGCGTCAGATAGCGGCGAGTGTACTTGCGGAAGAGGGCGAAGAGCCAGGCAGATCGGCGCGGGCAAGGGACCGATTCCGCACCAACCTGGAGTTCGCTGCGCGTTTGGGGGTTCGAGCAATCGATTGTGAAGGATTTCATGCTACATCCCGTTGCCAGGAAAGCGACTTCTGCCCCAGGCTGCCGCCAGGGATGAGATTATAGCATTCCGGCGCGGTTTGGGACCGACCTGGCGTGTGCCAGCGGTTCGCGGACCGGTTCCACGACACCGTCCTTGTCGAGCGTATCGGCGGCGATCCAGCCCGACATCGCGACCATGGGCATTCCCGGGCCAGGATGCGCGGCACCGCCGGCCAGATACAGCCGCCCGAGGTCCGGGCTGCGGTTGGCTGGCTTGAAGGCACCATTCAGCCGGCCGTGACTGGCGAGGCCGTAGATGGCGCCGTCGAGCACGCGATAGCGGTTGTGGATGTCCTGAGGGGTAAGCCAGCGCTCGACCTTGATCCGCATCTCGATGTCATCGAGCCCGGCGGTCGTCTTGAGCTTCTCGAGGATGGTCTGGCGATAGCGGGGATAGAGCGTTTTCCAGTCATGATGCAGCCGGAGATATGGGGTGTGGACCAGCACGTAGAGGGCCTCGCCGCCGGGAGGTGCGACATCGGGCTCGGTGTCGGCCGGGGCACAGACATAACACGTCGGGTCCGGGGCTGGTTCTCCCTTGCGGTAGATGACGTCGAACTCTTCTTGGGGATCACGCGAGAAGACGAAATTATGATGCAGAAGCTGGTCATAACGGCGGTCAAGGCCCAGATAAAGGACGACGCCCGAGCAAGCCGCCTCATAGCCGCGGCGGTTCTCGAACCGGTCTGCCGCGGGCGTGCCGGCCAGCAGTTCACGATGCGTCCGCACGGAATCACAATTGGAGACAACTGCCGCGAGAGGCACGTGCTGACCGTCGTCGAGCGTGACCCCCGAGACCGCCGCGTCGCTGCCGGTCTGGATAGTTTGCACGCCTTTTCCGCAGTACAGCACCACGCCAAGTTCTTCGGCCAGCCCGATCAGGGCCTCGGCCACCGCGCGGGTGCCGCCGCGCGGATACCAGAGGCCTTCACCGGTCTGCATGTGGGCGATGCTGCAGAGCACGGCCGGGGAAAGGCCGGGAGCCGAGCCGACGTACTGCGTGAAGTGGTCGAGCATCTGGGAGACGCGGCGGTCCTTCACGAAAGTTCGGATAGTCGCCCCGACCGTGCTCCAAGGCCGCATCCGCAGGACGTCGCCCAGGGTTGACAAGCTCGCCGCCGTCGTCGGATCGAACATGTCGCGAACGGAGCCGATCGACCGCCAGAAGAAGTAACGTTGCGAGATGTCGTCGAGTCGCGCCGACAGGTCGAGAAAGCGACGATAACCCTGACTGGCTTTTCCGCCTGGAGCCAACGAATCGAGCGCGGTGGTCATTCGCTCCAAGTTCGCGTGCAGGTCAAGGACCGAGCCGTCCACGAAGAAGGAGCGCCATTGCGGGTCGAGCGGAACCAACTCGAGCTCATCCTTCAGGTCCCGCCCCGCCTCCGCGAAGATTCGCTCGAGAACCGACGGCATGAGGAGGATGGTTGGTCCCATGTCGAAGCGGAACCCGCCCTCCGAGAGCACGGCTGCTTTCCCACCGAGCCACGGGTTCTTCTCGAAGAGAACAACGTCATAGCCTCGGGCCGACAGCGTGCACGCCGAGGCCAGACCACCGAGACCGCCGCCGATCACACCGATCCGACCTGACCTGGTTTTTCCCATCGTGCCTCTTTCCCTTCCCCACGACACCACCTGGCTCGCCATTACGAAACCTCGATCAATTGCTTCTCCCGGGCGGTGTTTTGTGGTCGAGGTCTGTCGGTCCGAAGAAACGCGTTTGCCGCGTCAACCGCAACGGGCATTCCCAGGTCTTCGCCCAGCAGCCGCGAGCTGATCCGGGCAGATTCGTAGATCACCGGCAAGCCGCTGCCGGGGTGCGTTCCGCCCCCCACAAGGTAGACCGATTGCAGGTCCTCGAATCGATTGCGCGGCCGCAGGTGAAGCAGCTGGGAAAGGTTGTGGGCCAGATTGAAAGTCGCGCCACGATGAATCTCATAGCCCTGATCCCAGTCGGCCGGCGTGATGACTTGCTCGTGCACGATCCGCGACTCCACGTCGTTCAATCCCACCTTGGCGAGCTGTGCCAGCGCCCGCGTGCGGAACCTTGGCGCCTCCCTGGTCCAGTCCACGTTGGGATGCTGGTTCGTCACGGGCAGCAGGACGTAAAGCGTGCTCTTGCCGGAGGGCGCCAGCGACGGATCGGTGACGCAGGCATTTTGCACGTAGAACGACGGATCCCGGGAAAGGATGTGTCGCGACTCGATGTCCTGGAGGTTCTCCAGGTAGTCGCTGGCGAGGTAAATGGTGTGGTGGGCCAGATCGTCGTACCGACCCTCGATTCCCAGGTAGAGCATGAAGGTCGAGCAGGAGAACTTCTTGCGGTCGATGTTCCGGTCGCTCCAGCGGCGGCGGAGATGGTCGGGCACGAGCCGGGTCATGGTACGAGCAAAGTCGGCGTTGATCACCAGCGCATCGGCCTGGTGAACACCGGATCGCGAGCGCACGCCCACGGCGCGGCGGCCCTTGAAGAGAATCTCCTGGACATCGTCATCCAGAGCGATCGTGGCACCCAGGTCCTCGGCGACCCGCGCCATCACCGTGGAGACCGCCCCGCAGCCGCCTAGCGGATGGAAGACCCCATACTCATATTCCAGAAACGAAAGGATGGAGAAAAGGCTCGGGCAGTTGAAGGGCGACATTCCCAGGTATTTCGACTGGAACGTCATGGCCAGCCGGATCCGCGGGTCCTCGAAATACCGACGTAGCTCGCCGTCAAGCGAGAGCCAGGGACGGAGCAGGGGAAGGACCTTCAGGAGCTGAGGCGAGAGCAGATCGCGCCATCCCAGGAAGGGTGACTCGAGGACCCTGCGGAACTCGTTCATCTTGATGCGATTATCGGCCATGAACCTCTGAAGCTGGCTGGCATCGCCAGGTGAGAGCGCTGCGATGGCTTGTTCCATGCGGGCGACGTCCGGCGTCGCCTTGAGATCGCCACCGTTGCCGAAAACGAGATGATACTGCGGATCGAGCCGAACCATCGGCACCTCGGCGTGCAGATTTCGACCCACCGCCGCGAAGATCGATTCGAGGACCCGGGGATAGAGGAAGAAGGTCGGCCCCAGGTCAAAACGGAAGCCGTTCTCGCCGATTGTCGTGGTCCGGCCGCCGACCCGCGACTGACGCTCCAGCACGGTCACATCGTAACCCGCCCCGGCCAGCAGCATCGCGCTGGCCAGGCCGCCGGGTCCCGCACCGATGATGACGACTCGTTTCGTTCCGGACATAACGGGGCGTCAAACTCCGATAATCATTTGTTCACAATGAAGGGTGGCTCGGCCGTGGAACGGAGCAGACGAAAGGGTGCGCGATCGAACCCGTAGAAACCGCTCATGTGGCCACAGGATCAGTTCGTTGCACGGAGTTGGCTCTGATTCCGATGAGACAGGTATTTACCTGTCGCGAGCGGATTTGCGAACTTTTCTTCAGACCGCAAGTGGTTGTAGAGCAAGCCCTGGCAAGCGTCAAGGCTAGCAGGAAAAACCATCGCCCTAGGTCAGAGCGTGTTGAGAAAGCCGGTTTCCCGCCTCTAGGGTGGGTGCAACCCACCGACGCAAGGCTCGTGGGCTCGGTGGGTTGCGCCGAGCCGAGCTTAGCTTCACCCACCCTACAAAAGACCTTTCTAAACATCCTCCAAGACATCTACACTCCGGCCGACGGACGTGCGCCCTCGTGCCGTGGTAGGTTCACCGGGAATCCCGCCACCGGCTGGACCCACGAGCCGAGTTCCGGGTCCAGGAGTGCCTCGCGAAAATTCCCGAGAGCCGCAGCCAGAGGCCGCATGATTCCCTGGTGTGCGGCGTCGAGGCGGGGCGTCTTGAGTCCGCCGTTCAAGGGACGGGGCGCCCCCTGTCCTAACTCGGCGGTCGATTTGCCCACGATCAAGCCGTCGTCGTGCCCGAACGCGCCGGCGATGGCCCGTGCGAACTGGACGCGGTCGATGACTTCGGGACCGACCACGTGAATCAGGCCGCTGGCCCGTTCTTCGGCCAGGAGGACCGCGGCGCGGGCCACGTCCGGCCCGTAGCTGGGATTGGAAACCTGGTCGGACGGACAGACCATTGGCTTCTTCTCGGCCAGGTTCCGGAGCAGTTGGTAAGCAAAGTTCTTGCCTTGCCGCTCGGGCCCGAAGACCCAGGAGGTGCGGATGGTGAGCTGTTTGGCGCCGAGCTCGCGCTCGAGCGCAAGTTCCGCGTCGCGCTTGGCCCGTCCGTACACTGAGAGCGGGTTGGTGGCGGACTCTTCGGTGTAAGGGCCGGCCTCGCCGTCGAACACATAATCCGTGGAAAAGTAAACGAATCGAGCTCCGACTTTGGCAGCCGCTCGGGCCAGATTGAGCGGTTGCTCGAGGTTGGCCGCATAGGCCAGCGACCTGTCTCGCTCGCACCCGTCCACCCAGGTGAAACCGGCCGGGTAGAAGATGACGTCGGCCGCTTGCTCCGTGATCCAGTCGGCCGCGGGCTGCAACTCGCCGGCATCGAGCCGGACCAGGCCGGGGAACTGTACGCTTGCATATGTTCCAGATGCGGAGTGGCCGCGCTGGGCCAGCGTCCAGAGCAGCCAACAGCCGAGCTGGCCCGAGCCCCCGATCACGACAGCTCGGAGAGGACTCGAAGATGGCTCGCTCGCCGCAGTCGACATCATCTCTGGGTATCTCGGCGCCTGTGTGTCTGGCATCGTCTTCAGCATAGCAGAATCGCGGCAAGCTCGACATCGACGTGAAGCAGAAAGGGAATCCCGGGTTCTCTGACTGGTTTCTGGGTCGTCCGAGGGAACAGAATTCACCAGGCGAAGGAGTCGAAAAGGACTTTGGATCAGCAGGCGATCGTTGATGCAACCATCGCAGTATACATACATTCGGCATTGCCCGACCGCGCGACCGCGAAGATCCGGTTTTTTTTCCCTTTCTCTGGACAAGCCTTCTGCTTTAGACTTGTAGAGCCATCATTCTCACACCTGAAGCTTCTTGCACCCACAACATTATTGAGGTACCAGGTGAGCCACCCTTCAACCACTCGCCCCTTGCGCAGTCGGATATTGTCAATTTCTCGACGGACCCGTCGCAGGCCGGTCTTCCCGGTGCTCGAATCGCTGGAGACCAGGCAGCTTCTCTCGTTCGCCAGCGTCGGCTTGAACCAGACCGTGGCGCAGCCCAGCGTGGGCGCGACCGCGCTTCTTTCCAGTCCCTACCCATCAGGCTCTGCTCCCACGACGATCTTCCCTGCGCCGTTTCCCAATAATATCGTGGTGCTTGTTGTCTCGATCGGCGCGAGCAGGCTTGTGGTGATCGTCCCGATCACGACTACCAGCCACTCACTGGTCGCCTCGAACAGTCATCCGCTTCAGTCCGAGACCCCCTCGCCGGTCAGCCTGCCTGCCCCCACGCCGAGCACTCTGAACAGCTTCGGCCAGCTCTTGACGGTGGACAGCCTGTCGTGGCGGACCAGCCGGCTCGGATCGGAGGACGATGTTGCCGCCCTGATCGATGTCGTCGAGCCGTTCCAGGCTCCGGTCCCTGCCGTCGCGCCCAACAAGGCCGCGACTCCTTTTCGGACCGAGGCGACCGTGATGCTTCCTGCCGGGGGCCTGCCGTTTTTACCGCGTCCTGATCGCGGCGCCGGGAGCGCCGACCGTCTCGGTGCCGATCTGCCTTGCCCGAGCCCGGCCGCCGCGCTGCTTCCGGAAGTCGGTCGTGAAGACGAGTCGCCGACCGCGAGCTCAACTCCACGCCTCGCCTTTGCTGCCGCGCTGGCCGGCGCGGGCTACTGGCTTGCGCTCCGAGATTTCAAGGGCCGCAAGCCTGGCTGGAGCGTTCCACGATCCGATCGGGCACTGAGGCCCCGCGTCCGCCTGTGGTCGCTCGTGCCGAGGTGAAGTCGTCGGACAAATCGGCAGCGTCTTGTCCGTCGGCAAGATGAGGCGCTCGCGCCAGGTTCAGTGAGCCACCTCGTTCTCTCTCAACGGAGGAGGACTATTTGGCGTCCGGAAATAGCGCCTGAGCCACCGGCGGTTCACCCAGCGAAAGCGCTTGCCGGCCTCGATGGTGCTGCGGCCCCGGGCCACCATTCGACTGCGGCGGGCCGGCGATGGCCGGCACAATGCGATGTCGTTTCTTGACCCGATACGCCTTCAAGATCGCGCCGACGCGCCTTCGAATCGCACTCAAGCTCGCACAGTGAAAGGCCTGCTCTTTCTCATGAATGTAGAGCCCGAGGGCAAATTCCCTGAAGCACGCATCGGCTCTTCGCTCCTTGAAGTGAAGCCAATCATAACAAAGGTCTTCCCGAGACCTGTGAGCCCAGAGTCGCGTTCCCGGGCCAAAGGCCAGGCGCAATTCCATCAGTAATGATAATTCATTAATGTCGTTATGGAACGAAGACATGTAAATTTGCACCTGTAGTAGATGCCTAGAGTATGGGGTCTGCCGACTTCACTCCGGTGAACGGGTCGAGTTGCAAAAAAACCAGTATGTACCATCGTTCAAGAACACGGAAATGATTTTTTTTTCATCTCTGTTTTTCCAAGAATTCCAAGGAAAAAAAGTTTCTTGGCCTTCGGCGGACCCGGCTGTCCAAGGTTTGTTAAGGATAAAGCAGACAGGGCGTTCCCTGATCCAGCTTTCTTCATGCCTTATCGGTTGAATCTACCCGGGAGTACACCGCGTGCCTCGTGGCGATTTTTCCGGCGGTATCTCCTCGCCTGGCCTTGACTGGGTGGGTCAAGTACAATCGTCATAGGTTGAACGGACGGAGCAAGGAACGGTAGAAAACTTCTGGCATCCCGTCGAGTCCGCTGCGTGGCGGTGCAGGCACTTGGTCCCTGAGAGCAGGAAAAAGGTGTCGAATGGGCTGGTTGACGATGCCTTTGCTCTGGGCGCAGGCGGCCGGGTCGGGGAGCGGAGCATCAGCGGCAGCGGCAGCGGGATCGGGTACCGGGGTCGGGAATCCCGCCGCCATGGCGTCCCTGGCGTTTCGTCGCTGGTGTTCGGGACTGACGCTCTGCTCGCCCCAGGTTATACCCAGCATGGACGGTCTCTGGGCTTTTCTGGCCAGTCTTGCCATGCTTTTTGCGGTGGCGATGGTGTTCCAAGGTCCGCTGCTGGCGTTGCAGCAACTTATCGACATTCCTGGGCACGCCGCTCTGGTGCGCCAGGCCACCCGCAGAGTCTGGCGCGCGGGGCGGCTCGTCTCGGCGCTCATCACCTTCACGGTACTTGCCTGGACCGGCAGCCAGACGCTCGGCTTTCTGGCGGAGAAAACGGACAGGGGGAAGACGGACCTCACGCTCCTGACCCGGTCGCGCGAGAGGTTCGAGCTGGGCCTTGAGCAGGGAGTCCTCGCCGGCCTGACGCCGCTGCGCGATCTTGCGGGTTTGGCAGACAACTTGCCGCTCTTGATTTGCGCGGTGTATCTGGCCTTTCGGGCGTCTTCGGGCATGCTGCCGCCGGCCGGTCCGGCTGTGGGGCGGCCGAGGGAGAAATCCTTGCCGGCTCGATTCACCACCCGCGGGGGAGGTGGTTCCGGCTGGCCAAATGTGATCTGGGGGTGCGGCTCGTTGTATATCCTGTACCGGCTGGTGGCGCGAGCCTCCGGCAGCGTTGACTTGCCCCTGGGAGGGTGCCTGGTTGTCGAGGCGCTCCTTGTTCCGCTCATGATGTTGCTGTGCGATGGCTTCTTGCTGGCGTGGATCTTGAGCGAGCTTCGTAACGCAGGATTTGACCAGATCGGAGAAGACCGGTTCCACCCGGGCCAGGCACTCGAACTGATGCCGGCCGCTGCGCTGGGCTGTGCCGTGGCCTTGCCGGCGCGCTATGTAGCAGCACTGGTCTTCCTGGCATTGCAGCACCTGCCGACCTCGGTCGGGACCACGGCGCTGGGCCGGTATATTCGCTGGCAACTCGGCTGGGGCCTGGTTGACCTTCAAGGTGCCTCCCTGGTGGTCCTGGGCTCAGTCGGAGTCGTGGCATGGAGCCGGGGCTCGATCGGTGACGCCTCATGGGGGTTCAAGCGGCTCCTCGAAGATCAGGCCGGTCACTTGATCGTCGCTCTCGCCATGGCCGCAGCCGCGGCCTGTCTGCTGGCGGGGTTGATTTATCCCCTGGTGCTCTTGCTGCCGCCAGCCGGCTGGGTACTTCCCGCCGCGGATAGCTATGCTCACTACGTCACACTGCCCGTCGGGCTCTGGACGCTCGCCGCGCTTATCGAGCTGGCTGAACGTTCACTCCCCCGTCGCTGACCCGGCGAGGTTCCTCCTTGCCGAGGGCCAGGTCGGAGAAGAGGATGGCTCCGACTCAATGCCCCGGGCTTGATCCTGCAAGGCGGCTGCGGATTTTGGTCAACCCCAGGCGGCGGCTGGCGGCTGACCGAAAATCGGCCCACGATTTGCTTGCTAGACGTGCGATCCATCACGGATAGACCATTTGCTACCTTTTATCGTAAGATGAATTGAAGAACCAAGCAAAAAGTGGGGCCGGCCGGGATGCGATTGTTCGAGAAGGTTGTACACCGGTTCGCTTGACAGAAACACGAGGTCGGGGTTGTAATGAGTTCAAGGAACGGCGCTGGCCTTCTTTGGTGTGCCGATTCCTGAGAATCGAATTTGCGTGGAGACCATCTCGTCCGTTCTCCGGACTTACCGCGTTATGGTCGGCCCGAAGGCAGCCGGCTCGACGGGCGTTCCCATCGTCAACAAGGTTTTATTGACAATTCGGCCGAGCCCTCAGCCAGAATGAGGACGCTACAACCCTGCGCGCCGAGGGAGAAAGATCAGTGTCGACGCGGTGGATCATGCCGGGTCCTCCCCCTCGACGGACGCAAGGGCCAAAGCAGGAAGGGAAATCGAGCCGCCTTCAGGAGGGAATTTTCTCATGCCCACAGGATCGGATCTGATCTCGCTGATCGCGAGTCGCCAGAATCTTGACGATTATCAGAAGAAGCACTGGTCCGGTAGCTTTGCCGAGTACCTGGACATTGTCAGACGCGATCCCAACGTGACGCGGACCGCGTACCAGCGCCTTTACGACATGATCACGAGCAAAAGTACGGAAGAGATCATCGTCAACAAGGAGAAGCGGCTGCGGTACAAGTTTTTCGAGGATCCCGACAACGCCGGCGAGGATGCGATTTATGGCCTGGAACGGACGATGATCAACCTGGTCAACGTCCTCAAGAGCGCCGCGCACGGGTACGGCACCGAGCGGCGTGTGTTGCTCTTGCACGGGCCCGTCGGAAGCTCGAAGAGCACGATTGCGCGGTTGATCAAGAAGGGGCTGGAGCGCTATTCGCGCACCGAGGAAGGGCGACTCTTCAGCTTCGGCTGGAAGGAGATCGGACCCGACGGTGAGGAGGCGATCACCGAGTGCCCGATGCATGAAGAGCCACTGCACTTGATTCCGCACGAGCATCGGGACGAGGTCACGCGGTTGCTCAAGTCCGAGGCGGTGCCGCACGTCTACGAGCTCTCGATCGAGGGAGACCTCTGCCCGTTTTGCCGCCAGATGTTCAACGAGCGGATGGAGCAGTACGGGGGCGACTGGTCACGGGTCGTCGAGGACGTCCAGGTTCGCCGCTTGATCCTCTCTGAGCAGGATCGCGTGGGGATCGGCACGTTTCAGCCGAAAGATGAGAAGAACCAGGATGCCACCGAGCTGACCGGTGACATCAACTACCGGAAAATCGCCGAGTACGGCACCGAGAGCGATCCCCGGGCCTTCAACTTCGACGGCGAGTTCAACATCGCCAATCGCGGCGTCATCGAGTTCATCGAGGTTCTCAAGCTCGATGTCGCGTTCCTTTACGACTTGCTGGGTGCCAGCCAGGAACACAAGATCAAGCCCAAGAAGTTCGCGCAGACCGACATCGACGAAGTGATCGTTGGCCACACCAACGAGCCCGAGTACAAGAAACTGCAATCCAACGAGTTCATGGAAGCTTTGCGCGACCGGACGGTGAAGATCGACGTCCCCTACGTGACCCGGCTGTTCGACGAGGTCCGGATTTACGAGAAGGACTACAACGACCGCAAGGTCCGCGGCAAGCGGCTGGCCCCGCACACTCTCGAGGTCGCCGCGATGTGGGCGGTGCTGACCCGGCTGGAGGAGCCCAAGAATGCTGGCCTGACCTTGATGCAGAAGCTGAAACTCTACAACGGGAAAACCCTGCCGGGATTCACCGAGGACAACATTAAGGAACTCCGCGAGGAGGCCGAGCGCGAGGGTATGCAGGGCATCAGCCCCCGGTACGTTCAGGACAAGATCTCCAACGCCCTCGTGGCTCATCCCAACGAGCGATCGATCAATCCGTTCATGGTTCTCAACGAGCTCGAGGCCGGGCTCAAGCATCACTCGCTGATCAATAGCGAGGAAACGCGCAAGCACTACCGGCACTTGCTCTCGCTGGTGAAGGAAGAATACGAGGACATCGTGAAAAACGAGGTGCAACGGGCCATTGCGGCCGACGAGGACGCGCTGACGCGCCTCTGCGGCAACTACATCGATAACGTCAAGGCTTATACTCAACGGGAGAAGGTCAGGAACAAGTACACCGGGCAGACCGAAGAGCCGGATGAGCGGCTGATGCGGTCCATCGAGGAAAAGATCGACATCCCCGAGAGCCGCAAGGACGACTTCCGCCGCGAGATCATGAATTACATCGGTGCATTGTCCCTTGACGGCAAGAGGTTCGATTACCGGACCAACGAACGGCTCCAGAAGGCCCTGGAACTTAAACTCTTCCAGGATCAGAAGGATACGATCAAGCTCACGAGCCTGGTCTCAAGCGTGGTCGACAAGGACACTCAGGAGAAGATCGACATCGTCAAGGCCCGCCTGATCCGTAATTACGGCTACGACGAGGACTCGGCTACCGACGTCTTGAACTACGTGGCCAGCATTTTCGCGCGCGGTGACGTCAAGCGTGGCAGCCACTAGCCATTCGATCGGGGCGAAGGATCTCAGGAGGCCGGTCAGCCGACCCGACCCTAGCCCCGCGGGCGTCCTTCTGGCGACCATGTGCGGCAGGGCTAGACGACTCGCTCTCATCGCCCGACAACTGCGCATGGCTCGCCGGAAAGTTGGGCAATTGCATCATCGGCATGAGGGCAGACGCGTTCGCCCCGCAAAGTCTCGAATGTTTCCTTGAATCCGGGATGGGCCCGGGTCTAAAATTTGCTATAATGTACGTTAGCGTGACCGACATCATCCCGGAACAGGATCGTCGCGAAAGAACTGCTGCCACGACCTACCCTTTCGGATGCTCACTACAGCGCTGATTCTGATTCGAGCCGGCGGGAACCAATCTGTTCTTTTCCATCTCACCTGCGGTCGGATCGACAATCCTTCCGGGGCGCGGAGGGCACCGCTTGCGCGGCGCTCCGCAGCCAGAGAGAATCTCGACTCTGCGCGACGGCGGGTCGAGCAATCCGAGTTTAAGAGAGTTCGAAATTGGGCCAGTAACCAGGAACGCAACGTCGGCTGACCTTTCGAGAACTTGAGGTTGGGCCGAAATCGTTGATCCATTACACGCAACGGCGGGGGTTGGGGAGCCGTGGTGCGAAAAATCGATCGAGATTCCAATCGGTTCAAGCAGATCGTCCGCGGAAAGATCAAGTCGGACCTGCGCAAATACATCACTCACGGCGAGCTGATCGGCAAGTCGGGCGGCGAATTCGTGTCGATCCCGCTGCCGCAGATCGAGATCCCCGAGTTCCGCTACGGGACCAAGAACCGCGGCGGCGTGGGGCAAGGGCCCGGCGACGTGGGGACCCCGATCGGGCGATCCAGCGACGGCGAGTCGGGGCAGGGGGCCGGCGAGGCACCGGGGCATCATATCCTCGAGGTCGAGCTCACCATGGACGACCTTGCCAAGATCTTGGGCGAGGAGCTCGCGCTGCCCCGGATCATGCCCAAGGGCCGCGCCAACATCATGGAAGAGAAGGACAAGTACACCGGCATCCGACAGGCCGGCCCGGAAAGCTTGCGCCACTTCAAGCGCACCTACAAGAAGGCACTCAAGCGCCAAATCGCCTCGAACCAATACGACCCGCGCGATCCCTTGGTCATCCCGATCCGCGAAGATAAGCTCTACCGTTCCTGGAACCCGATCTCCGTGCCCCAGTTTAGCGCGGTGGTGCTCTACCTGATGGACGTGTCGGGCTCGATGACCGACGACCAGAAAGAGATCGTCCGGACCGAGGCCTTCTGGATCGACACCTGGCTGAAAAGCCAGTACGACGGCGTGACCACCCGCTACATTATCCACGACGCGGTGGCCCGCGAGGTCGACGAGCACACCTTCTACCATACCCGGGAAAGCGGCGGAACGAGGATCAGCTCGGCCTACACGCTGGCGAACAAGATCATCGACGAGTTCCATTCCCCCATCGACTGGAACATCTACGTATTCCACTTCTCCGACGGCGACAACTGGGGCGAGGATAACCGCAACTGCATCAGCCTCTTGCGCGACCAGCTCCTGCCCAAGTGCAACCTCTTCTGCTACGGGCAGGTCGACAGCCCCTACGGATCGGGCGAGTTCTACCGCGAGCTCGAGGAAGCCTTCGATGAAATCCCTAATCTCGCCCTCTCCGAAATCCGTAACAAGGAAGGAATCTACGATTCGATCAAGGAGTTTCTGGGACGGGGACGCTGAACCCATCGAAGAGGAGTCGCACCGATGTCTGGACCGCGCCGTTACGCCATCGCGCCGGGATTGCTGACCGCCCTGCTCGTCGTCATCTGCACGGGGACGGGCGCGGCCGATCACGCCCCGGATTCGCCGGAGTCCAGGCTCCGCGCTCGGATCGCCGACTTGCACGCCGAACGACGCTGAAAACGGTGGAAACAAAGAAGAAAAGGAGGGGATCAAGCTCATGGCCGACTCGATCAACGGGGGCGCCGTGGGCGAGAAAGCGCTGTATCGCATGGCCGAGATCGAATTCCAGGGCCGGCTCGATTCCGCCCGAGCCGAGTCGGATCGCAGGAAGGCCGATTTTCTTAAAAACATCCGATCACTGCACCAGAAGAAACTGGAGTTGGCCGAGGCTGAGTCGGAATACAAATCCTCAAGATAACCACGCCAGGAGCTGTCCGCCCCGGCAGACAATCTGTCCCAGAGGCTTTTCAAGATGGTCACCGAAATCCAGGCTGCTCCGAGCACCGAAGAGGTCGACAATCCGACCACACCAGCCCTGTCCATTGAGGAAGACCGCGACCAGTGCGTCGTGCTCCGGGATATCGGCTGGAAGGGGTATACCACGCTCTTGAAAGTTCGAGGCGAACGTTCGATCCCGCGAATGGTCTATCTTGATGGGAGCTTGCTTCTCTTGTCGCCGTCCTACTTCCACGAGCGTTTGAAGGAGCTCCTGGGGTGTTTCATCATGACCCTGGTCGCGGAACTCGAAATCCCTTGCGTGATGGCGGGTTCGACCACCTTTCGTCGCCGGGCCAAACGAGGTGGTGTCGAGGGGGACCAGACGTATTACCTGGCCAACCTTGATCGGATTCGCGGCAAGAAGAAGATCAGCGTGAAGGTCGATCCGCCCCCCGACCTGGCCATCGAAGTGGTCGTTAGCCATGACGCGGATGATGCGGTCGAAGTGTACCGGCGATTCCAGGTGCCGGAGGTCTGGATCTGTGATGAGAACCAGCTAACAATTCTCGTGCTCCAGCCGGACGGTCAGTACGTACCGTCCGAGCGGAGCCATGCCTTCGGTTTCCTGACGGCGAGTGAGACTTACTCCTGGGTCTCGCGCAGCCAGGATAGCAGCGATACGGCATGGATCATTGATCTGCGCCGCTGGATTGCCGAGGTGCTCGCTCCGCGCTACCAGGAGCAGAAGAAACGAGCCGCGTCCGCGACAGACTAGATTGGCGGATCAGAATGAGTCACTGAACCCACGCTGATTTCGAGAGGCGAGGATCCATGTCGACCGTCAACACCCACAACCTTCCCGCCGACCTGAGAGCCATCCAGCTCGAGACCGAGGACCACGCCCGCGCCTATGGCCTGGACTTCTACGACACGATCTTCGAGGTCCTCGATTACGACGAGATCTCCGAAATCGCCGCGCTGGGAGGGTTTCCGACTCGCTATCCCCACTGGCGGTTCGGCATGGAGTACCAGCAGCTCTCCAAGGGCTATCGCTACGGGCTCCAGAAGATCTACGAGATGGTCATCAATAACGACCCATGCTACGCCTACCTGCTGCGGTGCAACCAGCTCGTTGACCAGAAGATCGTCATGGCCCACGTCTACGGCCATAACGACTTCTTCAAGAACAACATCTGGTTCAGCCAGACGAATCGCAAGATGATGGATGAGACGGCGAATCACGGCAGCCGCATCCGCTCGTACATGGAGCGCTATGGTGAAGACACCGTCGAGGGGTTCATCGACAGTTGCCTCTCCTTGGAGAATTTGATCGACATTTACTCGCCCCTGATCAAACGGCGTGATGCCATCAATCGCTATAACTTTCCCCCCAACGAGGAAGAGCAGGACGAACAGGCCTCGAAGTTCCAGAGCAAGGAGTACATGGACTCGTTCATCAACCCACCCCAGGTTCTCAAGGAAGAGGCACGCAGGCGGGAAACCGAGAAGGAAAAGGCCAAGTCCCAGTCGTTTCCCGAGCAACCGGAACGCGACGTGCTTCTGTTCTTGCTCGAGTACGCACCGCTGAAGCCCTGGCAGCACGACGTGCTGGCGATCATCCGCGAGGAAGCCTACTATTTCGCCCCTCAAGGCCAGACCAAGATTATGAACGAGGGCTGGGCCTCGTTCTGGCACTCGACGATCATGACCCAGAAGATCCTCCATCCCTCGGAGCTCGTCGATTACGCCGACCACCACTCGGGGACAATGGCCACCCAGCCTGGCCGCCTCAATCCCTACAAGCTCGGTATCGAGTTGCTGAGAGATATCGAAGAGCGCTGGAACAAAGGGCAATTCGGTCCGGAATGGGAAGAATGCGATAACTACGAGACACGGCGGAAGTGGGACAAGTCGCTTGGTCTTGGCCGACAGAAGATCTTCGAGGTCCGCCGCATTCACAACGATGTGACGTTCGTCGACACCTTCCTGACCATCGACTTCTGCCGTCGTCATCAGATCTTCAGTTACAAGCACAACGATCAGAACGACACCTACGAGATCGAGAGCCGTGAGTTCAAGAAGATCAAGGAGCGGCTGCTGTTCAACCTGACCAATTTCGGTCAACCGATCATCCGGGTCAAGGACGGGAACTACCGCAACCGAGGAGAGCTCTATTTGCTTCACGAGCACTTCGGCGTCGATCTGAAGCTGGACTACGCGCAGGACACACTCCGTCATCTCCACCGCCTTTGGACCCGTCCGGTGCATATCGAGACGGTCGCTGATGGGCGGCCCACGTTGTTGTCGTTTGATGGAACCGATCACTCAATCCGCCCGTTGGGAGGTTCATCGCATGAATCCGAGCCGAAAGATCGCCGCCGCGCTTGATGAAAACACGCGGGTCTACGTCTTGCCGTGCTCCGTCACGGTCGAGGACGCCCCGAACCGGTTCACCCTGAATCTGACGGCCCTCGACAGCGTCGGGGTCGCCTTTGATAACCTTGACTTCGTCACGACCGACCGCCAGGACTGGTCGTCCGACGCCCTGAACGCCTGGGGCGAGCGCCTTGCCGGCCGGGTGACCTACCTGCTCGAGCCTCTCAAGGTGCTCGAGATCGACGCCGGGGGAGGTGAAGTTCAGATCCGCAGCAAGTCTCCGTCCGTCCGCGCCGACCAGCGCGGGTTCTACGAGGTCCGGCTGTACAAGCAGGGAATGCTGCGCATGGAGCGGTATGTCGTCGATGACGCCACCCGCCAGCGTCGCCGCACCCCCTGCCAGTTCACCCGCGAAGTGCTCGAACGCCTGGTCGATGATATCGCCGCCAGCGCGTCGTGAAGCACCGATTCCAGATCCCATCGATTCGAGATTCCAGCATGGTTTTGGTTGTCAAAACTCCCGGAATCTGGAATCTGGAATTCGTCCTGGAGTTGTTGCGCGGATCGGCGGCGAAATCCCCGTCCCCTCTTACGAAGGGGGGATACAGGAGGGTTTTGATGGCCCGGCAGCATGGCAGGCGCCAGCCAGCCCCAAACCCCCCCTTCGCAAGGGGGGGATCTCTCTTTCTCGCCTCGATTGGAGGAGGACCACGTTGACGATCGGAACGAGGGAGAGCCATGAATCGCCGCCACTGGAAGCCGAAGAGAGGCACCTGGGTCTGGATCTTGGCCGTAGCGGTCGCCGGGATGATGGGGGTCACGCGACCGTTGAACGCGAGAGGAGACGATCAATCTTCGTCCGCTTCCGGTGCCAACACCGTCGCCAGGCGCTGGTTCGAGGACGCGAAGTTCGGCCTCTTCGTGCACTGGGGAGTCTACTCGCTGCTGGGCAAGGGCGAGTGGGTGATGAACAACGACAAGCTTCCGATCAGCGAGTACCAGAAGCTGTCGCCGCGGTTCAACCCCGTCAAGTTCGATGCTGACGAGTGGGTCAGGCTGGCCAAGGCCGCCGGGATGAACTACATCACGATCACCAGCAAGCACCACGACGGCTTCTGCATGTACGACAGCAGCCTTACCGGGTATGACATCGTCGATGCCACGCCCTACGGCAGAGACCCAATGAAGGCGCTGGCGAGCGCCTGCCACAGGCAGGGAATCAAGCTCTTCTTTTACTACTCGCTACTCGACTGGCACCATCCCGCCTACTTCCCCCGCGGGAAAACGGGACAGACGGCCGGGAGGGAAGAAAAGGGAGACTGGAAGACGTATGTCGCCTACTACCAGGGCCAGGTCCGCGAACTTTGCTCCAACTACGGCGAGATTGGCGGAATCTGGTTCGACGGCTGGTGGGATCGTCCCGAGGCCGACTGGGATCTGGCCGGGACTTACCGGATCATTCACGAGCTTCAGCCCGGGGCGCTGGTCGGCAACAATCACCACGTCGCCCCGTTCCCCGGCGAGGATTTCCAGATGTTTGAGCAGGACCTGCCAGGGGAGAACTCAGCCGGTTTCAACAAGGCCGGCGTGACCTCGAGGCTTCCGCTTGAGACCTGCCTGACGATGAACCAGTCGTGGGGTTACAACGCCCGGGACACCAATTTCAAGTCCCCCGAGCAGGTGATCCATGCCCTGCTGGGGGCCGCGGGACGGGGTGCCAACTTGCTGCTGAACGTCGGACCCCGGCCGGACGGGACGATCGGGCTCGAATTTAGCGAGCGGCTGGTGGCCGTGGGCAAGTGGTTGGAGACCAACGGCAGGACGGTCTACGGAACGCGCCGGGGCCCGATTGATCCCCAGACCTGGGGTGTCTCGACCACCAAGGCGTCCTCGCCTCTAGACGTTTATCTGCACGTCCTCAAGCCAGCGGACTCGATTACCTTGCCCAGGACGATCGGTTCCTTCGCGCCGTTCGCGTTCGGCAAGACGACTCCCCTGAAACTGGTCCAGCGTGGTGATGCTCTGGAATTGACTCTGCCCGAGAGCGCTCGCACGCCCATCGACACGATCATCGTGCTGAGCCCGCTGGGTTATGGACGCTAGAATTAAGTTCAAAACCTGCTTCACCCCGACCGATGATGCACTCCGAGACCAGCCACCCCCAGGAAATCGACGAATCGCCGTCCCACCGACTGGACCGGGTGAGCGTTCTGTTGGCCTTGGTGACGCTCGTGCTCGTGGGCTGGACCGCGTGGCTGAGGTTCGGTCCGGCCTCCCGGCCCGAGCCTCCGGCCGTCGGCCTGGCGCTGCCTCCGCTTCGGCTTCTGGACCTCGAGACCGCGGAACCCCTGGTCTCTCCCTGATCGGGCAGCAAGTCGTGCCACCCGCACGGCAGGCAGGTAGTTCCCGCCAGTGGATTCGCTCGAAATTGCCGATTAATGCATGTCTGCAGGGAGAGGACGGCGAGCGAAAATAGCACTCATCCAACGCGGAATATGCCATGGCGCCTTGCTCTTGCTCCAAGGTGTCCTGCCGAATTGGGTTGTCAACCATGGCACCCGAACTTAATTGCAGTTATAACATGAGTTCGTCCCGGAGTCGCACTGGGCGGATCTCGACTGCCGATTTCCGCGGTGAGTCTAGTTCCGGGAGCGTGAGTTTGCTGTCTGATCAAGGTTGCATTCGAGCGGGGTTTTGAGGTGTCCGAGGCCTTTACCCTCTTTTTCGACATCGGTGGCGTGCTCCTTACCAACGCCTGGGACGAGGCGGCCCGCGACCGGGCCGTCGAGGTTTTCGGGCTCGACAGTCGTGATTTTCATACCCGTCACGGCATGGTGAAAACGGCCTTTGAGACCGGCCGGCTCAGTCTCGACTCGTACATCGAGAAAACCGTCTTCCACACCCGGCGATCCTTCTCCCCGGACGATTTCAAGGCGCTCATGTTCGCGCAGTCGCGTGTGCTGGGCGAGACCCTGGAGTGGGTGCGGTCGCTGGCGGCGACGGGACGGTTCCGGCTCTTCACGCTCAACAACGAATCGCGCGAGCTGCACGAGTATCGGGTGCGGACCTTCGGGCTCTGCTCCATCTTCAAAGCCTTCCTGGCCTCCTGCTACCTCGGCCAGGTCAAGCCGGACGAGGACCTCTACCGCAACGCCCTGGGAATTGCCGGCTGCGACGCCCGGGAGGGCATCTTCATCGATGATCGGCCCGTCAATGTGGAGACCGCGCTGAAGCTCGATCTGCGGGCAATCAGGTTTCAGGATCTCGAGCAGCTCCGCGCGGCGCTGGTAGACTTCGGGATCAAGGCATGAGAATGAGCCCGCGGTTGACAGCTCGTCCGATCGACACAAACAGAAACGTTCACTCGATAACACAAATAGAATTGTCCACTGGTTCCCCGGCCCGATTCCGATCGGAACCCGTGATCCTCATGAACCTCAGGGAGTCGACAAGCGCATGACCTCCGAACGGAATGTAAAGCAGCCCGTCTCCTCGGCGAAGGACCCGCTGGATACGCTCTCGATCAACACGATTCGCACGCTCTCCATGGACGCGGTCCAGCAGGCAAACTCGGGACACCCCGGAACGCCGATGGCCCTGGCCCCGGTGGCGTACGTCCTCTGGCAGAACCACCTACGCTACGATCCCGAAGACCCGGTCTGGCCCAACCGAGATCGCTTCGTGCTCTCGGTGGGGCACGCCTCGATGCTGCTTTACTCGCTCTTGCACCTGGCCGGCGTCAAGTCGGTGAACAAGGATTATGAGATCCTCGGCACGCCGTCGGTCTCGCTCGACGACATCAAGAAGTTCCGGCAGTTGCACAGCAAGTGCCCCGGGCATCCCGAATACCGCCTGACCTCGGGGGTCGAGACGACGACCGGCCCGCTGGGACAGGGCGTTTCCAACTCGGTCGGAATGGCCATTGCCGAGCGCTGGTTGGCCGCTCGCTTCAACCAGCCAGGCTTCGAGGACCTGATCGATTTCCGCGTTTACGCCCTGTGCAGCGACGGCGACATGATGGAGGGCATCTCGCACGAGGCCGCCTCCATCGCCGGTCACCTCAAGCTGTCCAACGTCTGCTGGGTGTACGACAACAACCGGATCACGATCGAGGGCAAAACGGACCTCGCCTTCAGCGAAGACGTGGCCGAACGGTTCATGGGCTACGGCTGGAATGTGACCAGGGTGAGCGATGCCAACGATCTGGAGCTGCTGGAACGGGCCTTCGAGACCTTTCTCGAGACCCATGACCGGCCGACCTTGATCATCGTTGACAGCCACATCGCCTGGGGCGCCCCTACTAAGCAGGATACCCACGGCGCCCATGGCGAGCCCCTGGGCGAGGACGAGGTCCGGCTGACCAAGAAGTTCTACGGCTGGCCGGAGGACGCAAAATTCCTGGTTCCCGAGGGCGTCTACGATCACTTCAAACGGGGCATCGGCCGTCGCGGCAAGGAGCTGCGTGACGCCTGGTTCGCCCGGCTCGAGCAGTACAAGGCAAGGTACCCGCAGCTTGCCCTTCAACTGTACCAGATGCAGCATCGTCAGCTTCCCGAAGGCTGGGACAAGGACTTGCCCACGTATCCGGCGGATCCCAAGGGAGTCGCCACGCGCGTCTCGTCGGGCGAGGTCCTCAACACCCTGGCCAAGAATATCCCCTGGCTGATCGGCGGCGCCGCGGACCTGGCCCCCTCAACCAAGACCCGGCTGACCTTCGAGGGAACCGGTGACTTCGAGGCCGGCAGCTATGGCGGGCGGAACCTCCATTTCGGCATTCGCGAGCACGCGATGGGGGCGATTCTCAACGGCATGTCCGCAGTCAAGGTCCGACCCTACGGCGCCACGTTCCTGATCTTCAGCGACTATGGCCGGGCACCGATCCGTCTCGCCGCCATCATGGAGCTGCCGGTCATCTACGTCTTCACGCATGATTCGATCGGTGTGGGCGAGGATGGACCGACCCATCAACCCATCGAGCAGCTTCCTTCGCTCCGCGCGATCCCCGGGCTCCTGGTGATCCGGCCTTGTGACGCCAACGAAGTTGTCGAAGCCTGGAAGGTCATCGCGCAACTGCACCA
>JAFAHT010000117.1 GCA_019237095.1 Planctomycetaceae bacterium | reverse complement strand
GGTCAACGTTCCTGTCTTGTCGAAGAGCACCGTATCGACCGCGCTCATCTGCTCCAGGGCCCGCCCATCTTTAACGAGAATACCCTTGTGAGCGCAGACCGAAAGCGAGCTGAGCATCGCCAGCGGAGCGGCCATGCGGATGCCAGTTCCGAGGTCGCTGTTGAGCACCGCCACGGCGCTGACCGGGCCCATCGTGGCCATGCCGAGCGCGCCGACGGCCAGGGTGGGAATCACCGCCTTGTCAGCCAGCCGTTCCCCCTTGTGCTGTGAGCTCAGCTTGTAGCCGGCCGTGTCGCTGAGGATCTGGCTGATTCGGGCCGAGGCGGTCTCCCGGCCCGATTGCTCGACCGCGATGTGAATCTTACCGCCGACCAGGACCGTCGAGGCGAATGCCCGGTCGCCGACCCCCTTCTCTGCGGGAGTGGACTCTCCGGTCAGGGTGTGCTGGTCGATCACGGCCATCCCCTGGACAATGTGTCCGTCCACGGGCACGGTGTCGCCGGTATGGACGACGATGACGTCGCCTTTCTGGAGCGTCTCTGCAAGGACCTGTACCTCGACACCGTCACGGTCCAGCCAGGCATGGCGGGGCTGTTTGCCGAAGGCGTCAAGCAGCATCCTCTGGGAGTTTTCGCGCGTCTTCTTCACGAGGCTTCGCCCGAAGCTCAGACACCAGCAGCAAACCGCTCCCGGGAAAATCGACATTGTTCCGAGGCACCCGGCCACGGCGACCGCATCCAGGGCATCCACTCCGAGTCGTTTCTCTTCCAGGAGAATCCGTCGCGCCTCCTTGAACGTGGGGATCGATGAATAGACGAACAGGACAGCGGCGGCGGGCAAGAGCGCTGGCGCAGCAAACTGGGCCGCCGCCGCGAGCGGGACCGAAACCGTGCAGACCGGTAAGTTCATATCGGGCTGATCGGGCGTCGCCGGAGGTTCCACGCGAATGAGAGCCGCATCGAGAATCTCGATCACTTGCTCGCGAGACAACTGCTGCGGGTCGTGATTCAAGAGCAACGTACCAGTGAGCGGATTCGTCTTGAATCGTCCGATTCCCAGCACGCTTGTCAACTCGCGCTCCACCGCCCGGCAGAGGGGACTTCTCCGCAGCAGCACCAAGTTGCGGAGCCGCAACCGGCCGGGTAGTTCGGATACGAGCTCCCAGCCGCTGACTACAGAGCCGTGTCGATAGTAACGGACCACACCCCTGAAGTCGCGAGCCGTCAGCGAGGGGGCTATCCGCAGCGGCTTGTCGGTCGCGGCCGCCGGTTGCGGACTGGACGGACGGCCAGAGCCCGCGGCCTCTTGCAAGAAAGCCTCGCACGATCGCTGTACCGGCTCCGGGGCCAGCAGGCCGGCGACAACCTTGACAACATCCTTGAGCCTGAATGTCCGCGGGCAATAATGCAGCTCAGCCCGTGGGCTGTCCGTACTGCTGATCGTTATCCCTTTGATCTCCCGAGCCTGGAACACTCGCTCCAGCAACTTTCGGCAGTTTGGATGGTCCGGATCTCCAAACAGGGACCGGCTTTCGAGCCGGATCGTTCCCGGAGATGGGAAAGAAACAGCGGTGTCGCGCATGCTCATCAAGCGACTCTGAGGTCCAGGAGAAACGATCGATCCGTATACCAGGATCAGGCAATCAACTGCCCAGAAGCCAGAAATCTTGGCTCTCGCACAGTGCAATCCGTGAGAGATGAGAGAATCTTTTCGGAGAAGCAGGCAAGCCTGTCTGATACTATTTACTGTTCGGACAGAGCCTGGTAGAACCAGTTTTCTCAAGTGAGTCCGAACCTTGGCCACATTACTCTACAGTGAAGCGGAATCGGAAACCAATGTTTTTTTCATGAAGGTTTCATGAAGGCGAAACAGCGACGGATCTAGCGACGCTTCCGATTGCAGCAACAACGAGAACTTTAGGGCCGGAGTCCCGGGAAGTCACAAAAAGCGCGCCCGGAGGTTCATTCTTGTGCCATCCTATCCATAGAGGGCTGTGGAGATTCACCTTTATGGTGCGAAACGCGCAGCGAGCGTCCACGGGAAGCAAAAAGGGGGGGGTTTGGGCGCGATAGTTGCTGCTGGATGACCATGCGCAAGAATTGGGGTAGGTTGTCCTATTTCAGACGGTCTTGAGATGTTTTGAGTCAAAAGGAATGGAATCATGCGACAGCTAGGAGATTTACTCGTCTGGTTTGTGATGGTCGGGGTCCTGGTCGCGGTTGTCTACTTCACGCCGAAGTTTGCCCAATACATGTCGACTGAAAACCAGCCTACGCAAAGTGCCGGATCGGATCGTAGTCTTGTCTTGCGCCTGATTCACTCCCCTGAGCAAGCCGAGTGAGTCACGGATAGTTTGACGTGCCACACACGGGTTGCGTGAGACAACCGGGGACGACCATGACTTGACAAATTCCACAAAGACCTGGCTCGCCGATCTTTGGTGATCTTCAGGGCGGGGCATCGTCATTCTTAATAGTTATCATGTAATTATTCTATAGTTTATAATTGTTTCTTTATGATATTTGCCGGCAAGAAAAATATGTTCTGAAGATCCAGATCCGCGCATCTCGCTTGCGATCCAATTCCGCTCCCACGCATGAGTTTCGCTCAAAACTCACCTGGTTTTCATCAAGCATTCACACACTTCTGGTTCAATCCTCCCTCGTGCTGATTTTCTGTCACACGAAATTCCTGTCCAAGAGCTCTCTCTTCTCTTACACAGGCACCCAGATGAGAAGACACGATGATCCGGCCCGGCGGGGTGGTTTCACGCTCATTGAACTCTTGGTTGTGATCGCGATCATTGCGGTCTTGATTTCCTTGCTGCTTCCTGCCGTTCAGTCGGCGCGTGAAGCGGCACGCCGAATCCAGTGCACCAACAACCTGAAGCAGATCGGCCTGGCGTTCATGAATTACGAGAGCGCCAACAGTGCCTTCTCCCCCACGACGATCCTCGTTCCCACCCCCAACGGCGCCGCGGGAACGTGGACTTATCAATCGTCCTGGAGCGCCTTCGCGCGGTCCACTCCATTCATAGAGCAAGGCGCTTTCTACAACTCGATCAACTTCGATTTCACGTATAGCGATGCTTCGAACACGACGGTCACATTCACGCCGCTCAGTTTCCTCTACTGCCCGAGCGACCCTGGTAATCATATCGATGATGCCACCCTCGGCGGGACCGGGGACGCCACGACCAGCTACGGGACGTGTGATGGCGACTGGTATGTCTGGTCGGTCAACTGGGGCACTACCAACTCGGTGGGCCCGATGAACCGGTCGCTGTTCGGGCCGAACTTCTCGCGGAAGATTTCGATGATCACCGACGGGACGAGCAATTCGCTGATGGCGTCGGAGGGATACATTGGCCACGCCCAGATGCGAAGCTGCAGCGGAACGGCGGGTTCCTACCCGAGTGACCCTGTGACCGGGACCTATTCCTTCACCAACATCCCGGCCCCTGGACCGGCCTCGACCGCTGCTCTCACCTACCAGATCAACAACTGCCCAGGCAGTGTTGGAAAAATCAAAGAGGGTGGTCCGATTGGCCACACCCGGTGGGCTAACGGCGGTGTCTACTACTCTGGTTTTACCACCGCTATGCCGCCCAATCAGAGCGTTTCCACTGTTAGCCAAGCTTACTATTCCGCAGGCGTACCGGCTTCCAACTTTGGCAAGAACGTGCCAATGGACTGGGACTGGGTCGATGAGAACGACGGCGGCGCGACCTTCATGTCGCTGTCGGCCAGCAGCTATCATACCGGCGGCGTTAACGCACTATTTGCCGACGGCAGCGTCCGCTTTATCAAGAACTCGATCAGCCCCGTCACCTGGACGGCCCTGGGCACGATTGCCGGCGGCGAGGTCGTCAGCGCGGATCAGTATTGATCGTGGCGGATGGGATGCGATCCGTCCGAAGTGGGTAGGGCATGGCGAGAGGGGACCATCCTCAGTCCCCTCGTCCACCACCACCGGCACCCGCCATCCGGCAGTCCAGGAGTTGATTCATGCGGACAAGCCTTGCCAAGTTGGTCGCACTGGCTGCCCTCCTTGTCGGTCCTTGCTGGGGTTGTGGGTCCAGCAGTGGCACTCTTGCCCCTTTGATCGCGGTCAAGGGGAAGGTCACCTACAAGGGGCAGCCCGTGACCAAGGGTGTCGTCGAGTTCGAGCCGGAGGGTTACGGCCGGCCGGCCGAGGGGCAGCTCCAATCCGATGGGACTTTCGAGCTCACCACCTTCAAACCCAGGGATGGAGTGGTCGCCGGCGCGCATCGGATCTCCATCAGCGAATTCGACAAAAGCCTCGCCAAGGATCGCGCGCTGCGGAAATATGGGAGCCCAATTACCTCGCGCCTGACGGCGGAGGTCAGCCCGGAGAATACTGAGTTTACAGTCGATCTCAAGTAAATGCGGTGCATCAGAAGGAAAGATTGTTCGTGCGAGTTGCTGGCTTCCTCAAGTTGATGGCAATTGCTCTGAGCTTGGCCTCGTGGCCAGCCCGCTCATCATGGGCCGACGGCATTGCCGTCGAGCCGGTCACGTTCCCCACGCCGTTCTTCGAGGCACCGGGACCGGGAGAGACGGTATACCGGCTGGACAACGTGCTCGAAGCCTCAGGGGTCGAGCCCATCGGCGATGGGCGTCTCCTGCTGGTGGCTCACGACAAGAAAGTGCCGCTCCGCGTGATCGAGACGGCGACGGGACGGCAGGTCGGTCCGCTGTTGACCTGCGCGAAGTTCCCGGCCGAGACGCCGAAATCTTCCAAGTGGGAAGGGATAGCCCGTGATTCCGAGGGCAATTACTACCTGGTCGGATCGTACTCGGGCAAGACGCCAGGTGAGCGCGACGAGCACGCGAAGCTGATCCGGTTTCGGCTCAAGACACAACCTGGTACAAACGGCGGCCTCGACGCGGTGGCAATCGACGAGGGCTCGGTCATCTCATGGCGGCTGGCGTCGCCCTTGATCCAGGCACTACAGCATGAGGGGCTGGACGCGAAGGCCGTCGATCAGCGCAAGATCGAGGGTCTGGCCATCCGCGAGCTGCCGGCTGGTCCCGATGGAAGGGTCCGCCGCAAGCTGGTGATTGGCCTACGTCAGCCCGACGACCTGGTTCGCACCTTCGTTGCGGACATCACCGTGCCCCCAGCCCCGGATGCTGAACTTGCGCTCGCGCGCCTCTTTGCCTTCGATCCCGGCGAGCGCGAGGGCGTTCGCAGTCAACTGACGTCGCTGGAGTATCTTGCCGTCTGGAAGGGCTTCCTGGTCATCACTGCGACCGAGGACGACCAAAACGCGTTTCATGGAAACACACTCTGGTTCGTGCCCGACGACCGTATCGCGCAGGGCAATAGCTCACCCATCCTGGCAGACAAGGTCTGGACGTTCGAGGCCGCCATGAAAGCTGAGGGGTTGTGCGTCTTGCCGCAAGCCGGTGTGACCGACCCTGGCACGGTCCGCCTTGTGGTAACCTACGATAACGACCCCCACGCCACCCACATTCCCAGCCGCTTCCAGCAGGTCAATCTCATCCGTCGCCCGGCCGCCACTCTCGCTCCGTGAACGCGCTGCGACACTGCGACGCGACAGAATTCTTGGCAAGGCAAAAAGCGATGGGGAGGGCCGTGATGATGGCCCTCCCCATTGCTTTTGGCGACTGATCAGGCTTTCAGGAACGCGATCGCATCGGTGGTTCGCTTGAGCAGGTCGTCGATCTGCCCGGTGTTCTCGAAGCCGATGTTACTGATTCTACCCGCCCGGTTGCGATGCTACCATAGACAGATTCACAGCTTGGTTCGATTCGACGCGGGTTGGCCTGGCGGCAATACCCCCGGGAATCCCCGGATGTCCTGGCCATGGAATGAAGGAGCGCTAGTGTGTTCACGGGGCTGGTCGAGGTTCTTGGCCGAGTCGCGGGGGTGGTCAAGGAGAATGCGGGGCAACGATTGATGCTAGCCTGGCCCGGCTTGACCGGCTCGCTGGCGATCGGGGAAAGCGTGGCGGTCAACGGTTGCTGCCTGACGGTCGTTGCCAGCGACGGCGAGCAATTTGAGGTCCAGGCTGGCCCGGAAACCTTGCTCCGAACGAACCTCGGGGGAAAACGTGCCGGGGATCGTGTCAATTTCGAGCGATCGCTACGGGTTGGCGACAGGCTGGGCGGGCATTTCGTGCAGGGACATATCGACACCACGGCCGTGCTCCGCGAGCGGCGGTCGGAAGGTGAGTGGGAATTCCTGGCGTTCACTCTCGATCCAGCCTGTACGGGGCTGCTGGTCCCCAAGGGATCGATCGCCGTTGACGGTGTTAGCCTCACACTCGTCGATGTCTGGACCGATGGCTTCTCGGTCATGCTCATTCCGCATACTCTGGCCGTCACCACGCTCGGGTTGCTCAGGCCAGGCGACCGGGTCAACATCGAGACCGACATCCTGGCCAAGCATGTGGCCAAGCTGCTGGGGAAGTGAGGAGTTTCTCGAAGACGCGGAGCTTCTCGATGCCGGTTCGTCAGACCCAATCGTACTTGCGCAGCCTCTTCGCCCAGCGGGGCATCGCGCCCCGGCACCGCATGGGACAGAATTTCCTCATCGACTTGAATATTCATGAGCTGATCGTCGAGGAGGCAAGGGTCGGGCCCGATGATGTCATCCTGGAGGTCGGCCCTGGAGCCGGGGCACTCACGGCATTGATGGCCGGTCGAGGCGCCATGATCGTTGCCGTCGAGCTCGATCGGGAGATGGCGAAGCTGACGCAGCAAGCCGTGGCGGGCTTTCCCGGCGTCCGGGTGCTCAATACGGATGCCCTGGCGAACAAGAACACCCTCAGCCCGATCATGATCGAGAGCGTCGATGAGGCGCTGGCCTCTGCTCCGTCCCGAGTCTTCAAGCTGGTGGCTAACCTGCCCTTCAACGTCGCGACGCCGGTCATCATGAACCTGCTGATCCACCCCGTGCTCTGTCCTGCCCTCATGGTTGTGACGATCCAGCGCGAGCTGGCGGAGCGGATGATCGCCCTCCCGGCATCCCCGGCGTACGGCTCGCTCTCCGTGATCATCCAGGCCCTTGCTGAGGTCTCGATCGTGCGGGTACTGCCGCCGTCGGTCTTCTGGCCGCGACCCAAGGTCGAATCCGCCGTCGTGGCAATCCGGCCGGACGCAGCGCGGCGAGCCGCTCTTGATGTCGCCTGGTTCCACGACATGGTCCGCAAACTGTTCTTGCATCGCCGCAAGAACCTCCGGCATGTGCTGTCCGGCATCTGGCGCGACCAGTGGACCAAGACCGAGGTCGAGGTCTGGCTGGAGTCGCTGGGCATCGATGGCCAGCTCCGCGCCGAGGCCCTTGGCGTGGACCAGTTTCGAACCCTTGCGTACGTCCTCAAGAAGCGTTGGGGTCATGCAATCGCGCAACCATCCGACGTTCTGCACGACGCCGTGGACGAGGACGACGACGAAGCCAAAGGTCGGCAGGACAACTCGAAGGATTAGTCCCTTGGTCTTCAACCAGTTTCAGAACCCGGTGTAGGCTCGGCCCGATTCTTCTGGGGTGGGGCCAAGGGTTCCGGCTTGGCAGCTTTTACTTTGACCTGCCGTGGAGGCAGGATCGCGGGTCGGGGGTGGCCCTTGCGCCGTCCGGACGTTCCTTCTTGGAGCACGAACTCGGCACGGTCCGCCATGGCGTTCCAGATGCTGGCGAGCTCGTCGCAAGCCGTTTCAGAATGGAGCCGTGCCCGCTCGACTGTCTGCTTCAGCTCGTCGCGGAGCAGTTGCATTTGCTGGACGTCCAGCAGGTTGGCACTCATCACGGACACCAACATGGCATGAGTCTCGCGGACCGCCTCCTGCCAGGCGCCTGCACCGACCCCAGGTGGGATAATCTCGGCGAGGGGATCAATCACCGGCGCGACCTGGGTCACGCCGAAGTTGGTCCGGGAGCGATAGCGCGCCCGCCATTCGTGGAAAGCCAGGTACAGGGCTCCCCAGAGCATGAGGATGGCGGCGACAGCCACGAGCACAAGTCTTCGGCCGGAGTGATGGGGCATGACGTCGCCGGACCCAGAGGCAGGAGTCGGGAGCTGGACGCCGGTTGAAGCCAGGTCATCGAACCGGAACCGGCGCGAGACAGAGCCATCCTGCTGACCGTTCGACGTGCTCGCCATGTTTGCTCGAGGTTTACAGATCGGTGCGCACCTACATTACATGCTCAGTGTATCCCGCGCGGCTGCGGTCGAAAAGCCGAGGTGTCAAGGAGGAGTAAAATGGCGAGCCTACGAGACATCAAGAGCTGGCCTCGAGTAGGCCGACGAGAGATTTCTGGTTGAGCAGTGGAGAGAGCGACGGTTGCCGGTGGCCGGAGGAGTCTGCACGAGTCATCAGCCGGGCAACATCCTCGAGGTTGTTCGTCCGCGCGTAAGTTGCGACCTGGGTCACGGCGTCGTTGGATCTATGGGTTCTTGCCCTGAGGTCTTGCAGGTATTCGGCGCATCCGAGTTCTCGGCCGACAGGAATCAGGCGATCTGTCAGTTCGCGTGCAAGCACTCGGGCTGGCACCTTGCGACGGGTGAAACGATCGATCAGCATGGCGTCCAAACCATACCGCGCGGCCAGCCAGCGGTTCTGCTGGAGAATCAACAGGCGGGCTGGATCCGCCCCGGTGATGTCCGGGCTGACATCCGAGTCGATCTCGTGATCCTCCTCCCGTGAGAGGAAATGGACCAAACACTCGATCAGGGCGGTCAAACCGAGTACGGCCTCCAAGCCCAGCGGCATGTCGCAAATGCGGACTTCCACTGTTCCATGCGGCGGGCTGGGACGCACATCCCACCACAGATCCTTGGGCGACTCGATGAGTTCACAAGCAGTTAGCTCGTCCACAAGCTTTCTAAAGGAATCCCAGTCGCCGAAGCACGGAGGAATTCCGCCGATAGGCAGACTGCCCATAACTTCAATCCGGTGGGACTGGAGACCGGTGGCTCGACCGCACCAAAAGGGGCTGTTGGCTGACAACGCCA